>JABJJH010000005.1 GCA_018660965.1 Rhodospirillaceae bacterium
CCGACCTGTCCAGCGTAAGTGACCGCGATAATAAGGCCACGCTGATTGGGGTCGCGGGACGTGAAACTGTGCGGGACGAAGGGCGTAATATAGTTGGAGTCACCGGTGTTGAGTTGTTCGCAATGCTTCTTGCCATTCAATTCCCAATAGAAATTAACCGGTCCAATAAAAAAAGTGGTCTGGTGCAAAAAATGTCCATTATTGTACGCGACATCGGGATTATCCGGATCGTTGTCATCAACGACCCGCAACTCTTCGATCCATTCAGGTTTGAACGGCGCTGATCGGCTCATTGCCGTATCTCGGTATTCGTAATAATCGCTTTGTCCGCCAGTGCGATCAACTCGCTGAAAAACACGGGCCGTGCCTCGCGATTGATTGGCGCTCATGATGTGGACGCCTTCGTCCGTGTCGTCGGCGTCTACCCAGATGTCGGAAATCGAAATTGGATAGTAATCCGCCATCGCAAACATCAGTGCGCGCGCATCGGCAACGTCGGCGCGACCTTCGATGACAGCCTGCACCTCATCGACATTCTTTTGTAGATCAGCGGCCAACGCCTCGGGGGTCCGTTTCAAATCGTTAGCTTCGCTGAAAATTCGCGCGCCGATCACCTTGAGGTAATCACTGTCCGCAGGTTTTTCCATTACTTAAACCCTCTCGATTTGAGATATATCAGGTCGATCACGTCAGGGTTCAAAGGCTTTGAGCGCCTTTTCATAGTCCTCGACAGTGTCAATCTCCTTCCAGCCGCGTTTAATAGTGACGCAATATACCGAAACCCCCAAGTCGACCATTTCCTGAATCATGTCGGTTAAATAGGCCTTTTGAAATACGGCGGCCCGCTGAAAAGGCTTGTCCCAATATAGCGCCTTGGCCCTGTGGAAGTGACGCTTAAACACCTCTGCGCCGTGCGGCGATAGCTTCATCATACCGATGAATTCGCCGTGTACGTCACGTTTTCTGGTCAGGATTTTTCCAATCTCCAGGACGTTGTTTTCAGCGTCAAAGACGACATTCTCGGCTTCCGCGATGGGATGATCCACGCGATCCACATAATAGTCGCGCCAGTCGATATCAACGACGATCGATATGTCTGCGTCTGATTTCAAAAGACGTCCGACCACTGCATCGTCAAACAATATGTCAGAATAAGAAACCACAACCGTTCCGTCCAGTTCGGCTTCGCCGTAGAATAGTGAATTCAGAATGTTGTTATTTCTGTAGTCAGTATTTTCGTAGTAGCGCAAATACTCGTAGTTGATCTTCTCCTTTTTGTAACCGCGAATGACGGCGAAATCATTGATGCCGAATGCTCGGAAGGCCGCCAATTGTCGTTGCAACAGGGTCATGCCTCCAAAGTCCAACATCGCCTTCGGCGTGTCGTTGGTATAGGGCTGCAGCCGATTGCCCATGCCCGCCGCGATGATGATCGCCTTGACAGATGAAGGTGTCGTCATGGGTCCATATACCTCTGTTTAATCCGGTGTGTTGGACAACGCCATGCGCAACCTGGGTACTGCGTTGGCGAGTCGGCGCGCCAAAATTTCGGGCGGCTCTGGACAGTCCTGATTAGATACGAGGTCCGGCGCAATAGGCTCGTACCACGGAATATCGATCCCGACGACATCGGACATAAGTCCGGTCCGCGCCTGTTCGTACAACCCCTTTGCATCACGCCGTTCGGCCGTTTCCAGCGACGCATTCAAATACACTTCGAAATAGTTAGGCAAATTTTCTCTGTTCCAGGCGAGTAACTCCGCGTTGCCGTACAACACGCCCACCAACACAGCGAGACCCTGTTCCGCTAAGACGCGCGACATGCTCTGCAGTCGCCGCACTTGGGTAATACGATCCGATTCGCTGTGGCTGAGGTTGTGCCCGAACGCCGCGCGTACTACATCCCCGTCCAGCAGGACAAGTTCTGGAAGGTGCGGTTTCACTAGGTCTCGGACGGCTTCGCACAAGGTTGTTTTACCGGCGCCCGACAGGCCCGTGATCCATATCACCATCGATGCTGTATCTGATTAATTGTCGGTAAATTCTGTGTCATTGGTTGAACTATACCTTAACGGGCAGCGTGAATTTTAGGGATGCAGGGCATCGTTGGTGCTGCCACACCGCGCGACGCTAACAAATCGCCACGCTCGGCGAAAAGCGTTGCTAACAAATCGTCGATTGCGCCGCACATGGCGGGATCCTCGATCCTGTTGTTCAGTTCCAAGGGGTCCACGTTGAGGTCGTAGAGTTCGTTTACCCCGATCTCCGACCCCACTAGCGTCACCATCAATTTATGATCCCGGGAGGTGATCGTGAAAAAAAGGTCCCGGCGTTCGATATCGGCGTTTCCCCGCCCGGCGTTCTCGGATACCACCGCCCAGCGACCGGGCCCAAATGCTGACCGCCCCTTGAACGAACAGTGTGGTTTCACATTCAACAATTCAAGCAACGTCGCCGTTACACCCATGGTGTCGAGCAGGCCGGCGCCGCGCGGCCGCTCTGATCCATGCGAAACGACCAAACCAACGTCGATGTCTTCGAAATGGGTGCGGTGTCCAAGCGCCTTCTTTCCTCGACGCGGGCTGCCTGCACTGGCGTTACCGTGATCTCCCGTCACTAGGACAATCGTTTCCTCTAGCTGTCCGGTCTGTTCCAAGGTCGTTATCAAGGAGCCGACCTGCTCATCGGTGAACATGAGCGCCGAATCGTATAAAAATGTACGGTTTGTCCAACCGTTCCGTCGCGCGCGTAACCAGCGTGGCAGATACTTCAAGCGAAGCAGCAAATGGAGTGGCCGACTGAGCGACGCACTGTCGTGTGCGTCCATAAAATGGATGTACATGAACCAAGGGCGGCGAACTTTGGTTAAAAGTTCACAGATGCCGGGGCAAAGATCCTTTGCCAGAACCTGAAAATGACCCAATGGGAATATGGGAAAACCGTACTTCACTGCAACTCTTCGGAACCGCCAGCTAACCGATTCTATGACACGCCAGCAGAAACGCTCCATAGGGCCAATCACCGGCTTTCCAAGGCATCGCCAGTATAGGGCTGGCGGTAATGATCGAAGCTTTCGCAATACAATTTCGGGCGAGGTCTTAAGCAGCAACCGTTCTTGTTTGCAGAACTGGGCGACCCGTAAGTTCAGGTGCAGTAGTCGCGCGGGCCAGCTGGTGGTGTCACTCTCCTCCACGTATCGCGGTATTGCGTCGAGAATCAGGCCCAATTCCGTCGCAATGACGGCCAAAGCCTCGCTTTCCGTCTTTTCTCCCGAATCAATAAGCGAGAGTTCGTAGGCAAGTGTTTTCTCGATGCGGTAGGTCAGGATGTTGCGATAATCCACAGCGGTATGCACGGTGTCGAAGTCGCGATCATAGCTGAGCGATATGCCCATTGCATTGCAGGCGCCAACAAGGTTGGTGGTGTACCCCGCTTTGGAAAAACACTCGACGAAGCTTGCCGGCCGTTCGCGAATGCCGTTATTGTATCCACCGTGGTCGAGCGGATAGGTGAGCGAGAACAGGCTGGGCATTACGAACTGCGTCGCTTGGGCATTGGCGACCACTCGAGTTGAAAAACCACGTTCAGCGATTCGCGCCAAGTTCGGCACCATAAACCGAGTCGATTCAAGATCGGACACGACATCGTTTCGAAGCGAGTCAATCAGTATGAATAGGGCATTCCGCCGCACGCCGCACCTTTCGCGAGGCTGGAATTTTCTTTTTCGTTCCGCCCCTAGTCTATCATACTCACAGTATGGCCGTTACGATAGAAGGCGCCTTATAGGTTTGCAATTGAAATTGCTGAAATGCCCATCATCAAATATTTAACCCCCATTTCCGAGATGAACTCGTTAATCAATGCTATGAGTGAGCTACTCCCCAAACGTTGGACAGTTTTCAGTGTAATTTAAGCTACTCTTTGCATCTGCTGACCGGTTTTGTTTGTAACGCTGCGCCGCCGTGTCTGTCGGTGCATAAAACTGCCTCTGTCAAACGACGTCACCGTGATGCGTGAAATAAAACCTGGCCGTTAATTTTATATCCGTTGATCGCCGCGGCGCCGTCTTTGGACAGCAACCAGTCGATGAAGGCTTGGCCGAGCGCCGTTTTTACGTGGGGGTGCTTTGTTTGGGACACCAGCAGCACGCCGTATTCATTGCGCAGACGGGGATCGCCTTCGACCATGGCGGTCGTGTCTTGTTTGTTGGCGAAGCTCAACCATGTCCCGCGATCGCTCAAGGTATAGGCGCCCATCGCTGCGCCAGTGTTCAAGGTGGCGCCCATGCCAGCTCCGGTTTCGCGATACCATGAGCCCGAATGCGCTTTCGGATCGACGCCCGCCGCCGACCACAGGGCGCGTTCGCGTTTATGCGTGCCGCTGTCGTCGCCGCGCGATGTGAACACCGCCTTGGCGGCGGCGATCCGGGCCAATGCGGCGGCGCTGTCCGTCATGCCCTTGATTTCGGCAGGATCGCTCGCCGGACCGACAATCAAAAAGTCATTGTACATGACCGGGTATCGCGCGTCGGCAAATCCGTCGGACACGAATTTTTCTTCCGAGGGACGATGATGCACCAGTAACACATCGGCGTCGCCGGATCGTGCGAGCCGGATCGCGGCGCCGGTGCCCACTGCGACCACGCGCACCGAAATGCCCGCCGCCGCTTTAAATTTCGGCAGAATATAACCAAACAATCCGGAATTCTGGGTCGAAGACGTCGACGCCACCGTGATGTACCGATCAGCCTTCTTTTCGTCGCGTTCCCCAAACGCCGGGCCGCCGGGCGCGAGCCCCATGATCACGCTCATGACCACGCCCAGGATCAAACCGATGGCTAAACCGGCGGCAGGCGTAAACTTGATCATGGCGCCGTCCCATCCGTGCGATCATCCCCGAACCCGTCAGTGGGCGCGCCATCGAACATCGACCGTCGCCGCCACCATAACAACTCCCCATTGATGAACGCCTGGGCGAGATCGTTTTCAGGCCGGGTAAAAAACTGGTCGGCGGGCGCGCGTTCCTTGATTCGCCCGCGATGCATGAAGATTATTTCATCCGCAAGGCGACGTGTTTGGTTTAAATCATGGCTGGTCATGATGATTTTTACCCCGCCCACCGCCGCGTCTTCTATGAGCTGCTCCACCAGATGCGCCGCTGCCGGGTCGAGGCTGGCGGTGGGCTCGTCCAGAAACAGAACGCTCGGCTCTATCACCAATGCGCGGGCCAGGGCGAGCCGTTGTTGTTCACCGAAGGACAGGGCGCGGGCCGGGGTCGTGGCGTGGCGGCTCAATCCCGTCCGATATAAAATATCGTCCGCTCGATCCCGCCATTCTTGTTTTGGAAACCCGGCGATCTTCAAGGCGAGCACGACATTGGCGATTGCCGAACGGCGAAACAGAACGGGGCGCTGGAACACCATCGACTGCGTCCGGGACAACGCGTCTGAGTCGTGTGGGCCGGACCATTCGACGATCCCGGCGTCAGGCGGGACCAACCCATGGCAGATGTGCAGCAACAGGCTTTTTCCCGCACCGTTCGGGCCGATGATCACCGTCTTCACCGGGGTCGCGTTGAATGACGCCGTGATGTCCTTGAGCACCTGTTTGCCGCCCCGGAACAACCCGACGTCTTTCAAATGGAGCGGCAAGGGGGATTGCGCGCCGATCATGAGGCGACCCGCGCTTCCCCCAGAGAGCGCAACCCGTGCACCAGAACATTGACCGTCAGGGACAGGAGGACAAGGACGACGCCAAGCCCCAGGGCGACGACAAGGTCGCCCTTGCTCGCCTCCAACGCGATGGTCGTGGTCATGACGCGGGTCATGTGGTCGATGTTGCCGCCGACGATCATCACCGCGCCGACTTCCGCGATGGCGCGGCCAAACCCCGCCAAGTGTGCGGTCGCCAGGGTGAAGCGAGCATCCCAGACCAGCACGGAAATGGCCTGCGTGGGGGTTGCGCCCATGGACCGCAAGGTGTCGTGGTATTCGTCACGCATCGATTCCAGGCTTTCGCGGGACAGCGAGACGATTATCGGGGTCACCAGAACGACTTGGGCAATGATCATCGCGGTCGGCGTGAACAAAAGATTGAAAACGCCGAATGGACCCGACCGGGATAGCAACAGATACACCACCAGACCGACGACGACCGGCGGCAGGCCCATCATCGCGTTGAATGTCACCAAAATTATTTTACGGCCAGGGAAGCGCGTGAACGCCAGACAAGCGGCGACCGGCAAACCGATCAGCGATGCGAAGACGAGCGCGGTCAGACTGACCCGGAGGGACAGAAGAATTACTTCGATAAGCCGGTCATCGAGCGTCAGCAACATCGAGAAAGACGCCAGCATTGCTTGCCAGATTACATCCATGTTGGGTCTTCGCAGGCGTTGTTCGAATACGGCGATTTCATTGTGAAGCGGCTTTGTTTGGTGGCGTAGTGTCGCTGGTCTGATTGCACCCGCGCGGGTCATCGTCGGGCATATTGCGTCCCATTACTATCAAATCTAATAATTGTATTCTTATTTGTTCTGGGCTGTCTCGGAACAAATGGTGGCCGACCCAGCGTCACGTGCCTTTTGAATAGTGGAGCGCCTTGGCTTTCTCCAGGCTTTCAAGCAGCGCCGCGCCAGCTTGGCCGACAGCGCCTTCAATCTCTTCGCGCAGAACGACTTTCATTCCGTCGATATGTCCTTTGTACAAGGTCAGCAGCATGGGCGTGGTCAGTTGCACCGTGGATGTGCATTCATACAGTGATTTTGCGAAAGCGGTCATCAGCGGCAATCCGAACATGCCACCTTGGCCGCGCAATTCGTGTGCGCCTTCGTTCAGGATGCGGACATGGTCTGCTAAATTTTCATCACTGTCCACGATGCGGTCGAGCGTTCGTTCCAACTTGATTAACAGCTCACCCGCCCGCAACTCGAAGTCCTCACCGAAGCGCGCTATTTCCTGTTCTGCCAGCGCCAAATGTTCCGCACTGATTCTGCCGGCCCCGGCGCCGCCGGACAGTTTTTCCTTAAGGCCATTTTTCAACCGGAAGAAACAGACCCGACCCTCCTTGAGGTCCAATGTCGTAGGATTGCGTGGAGAACGGAAAATTTCCGTATCTTCCTGTTTCACGACGCGACGATCCGGTTCGACGCTTTCGATTTCTCGCCGTCGCCTGTCCGGGCCGAAGTATCCTTTCGTGAGGACATATTGGCGCGGCGTGTTGATCACGGCGGATAATCGACGGGCGATTGAAGCGGCGGAAAATGGTTTTGCGATAAATTCGTTGGCGCCGAGATTACGCGATTGAGTGATTACATCGGCGTCGGCGCGCGCGGTAAGCAGGGAAAAGGGCAAAAATGCATTCGGTGATTTTGGATCACGCCGAATCCAGTTCAACAATTCCAAGCCATCGACGCCAGGCATGACGAGATCGCTGATCACCATATCGACGCCGCCGCCGCCATCTGCGTCGTCCGTTTCGCCCATTCGTTTCAGCATCTCAATGGCTTGAGCGCCATCGTTTGCGAGTTGAATTTTGCGGACGCCAACCGTGAATAATAGGGACCGAGTCAACAGACGGGAAAAACGTGAATCTTCGACAAAGAGGATCGACAAATTGTTGAGGTTATAATTGGCCATATTTAACAATCATGCGCGCCGTTAAACTGTCATTGGTGTTCGCAACGGGTCCTTGCCTGTTTTGTCGTCTGCGGGGGTGACCCTGATATTCCAAGTCCATGAAATGCAAAGCCACCATCACTTTACACACTTGCTTTCATTAATCAAAATTAACTCGAAAATACAGTTAGTCTGACGAATGAATGCGGCAACCGCTAAAATTTGGGTTGGGCGTTGTTGCGAGTTTGGACGCCTTGCCCGTGACAATGGCGATGCTGTGCTCTTATAAACACTTGTTCTTAAAATTTATCAGGAGGGCGCCATGACAGGTGTTACGCGCGATTTGGCCGAGTACGCGGCTGGGCTTCGATACGAGGATTTGCCGTCGGCGGTTGTCGAACGGGCGAAGCTTCTTATTCTCGACATTACGGGGATCATGGTGCGGGCGCGACGTGACGCCGAATCGACCGAGTCTTTGATCGCGGCGGTCCAACGGCTTGGCTTGACGGGGGGAGATTGCACCGTCGTCGGGGACAATTCGGGTTATGCGCCAACGGCGGCAGCGCTGATAAACGGGACCTTGGCGCATTCCCTTGATTTCGATGACACCCACGCGCAGGGGTCACTGCATTCTTCCGCGCCGATAGTGCCCGCCGCGCTGGCGGCGGCGGAAATGACGGATGCGTCCGGAAAGGATTTTATTGCGGCCGTGGTCGCAGGATATGAGGTGCAAATTCGACTCAGCCTTGCCCTTGGGCCGTCCGATCATTACGACCGGGGGTATCACCCCACCGCGACCTGTGGCGTGTTTGGCGCGGCCGTGGCGGCGGGAAAATTGCTGGGCCTGGATGCGGATGGCCTTGAAAACGCTTTTGGCGTTGCGCTGTCGCAGGCGGCGGGGTCGATGCAGTTTCTCGCCGACGGCGCCTGGACCAAACGTTCTCATGTGGGGCAGGCGGCGCAAAACGGTCTTATTTGCGCGACGATGGCGGGTGAGGGCTTCCAGGGTCCGAAACAGGCCTTCGAAGGGAAATGGGGGTTTCTATACGCCTATGCGCCCAACGGGGATCCGGACAAGGTTGTCGAGGGCCTGGGCGTGACCTGGAAAACACTGGAACTGGCGGTGAAGCCGTATCCGTCCTGCCGGTACACCCACGCCGCGATGGACGCGCTGGCCGTGTTGCGCCGGGATAACAATATTGACGCGGCGGACATCGAATCCGTTGAAATTGGACTGCCGGAAACCGGTTGGAAAATTGTCGGAAACCCGGAAGAGGACAAACGAAATCCAACAAGTATCGTCGATGGGCAATTCTCCATGCCATTTTGCGCTGCGGTCATGTTGCGTGAAGGAACGCTTGGTTGGGATCATTACAGGTCGCATTTGCAGGACGAACAAACGCTCGATCTTGGACGCCGTGTTTCAACGGTCGTTGACCCCAAGGCCGAAGCCTTGTTTCCGAAAAACATGGCTGGCGCAGCGCGGGTGCGGACGAAGTCCGGAACCTACGAAGCGTTCGTCGAAATTCCCAAGGGAGAGCCGGATAATTTCTTGAGCAAGGCCGAGTTTCTTCAGAAATTCAACGATTTGTGTGGACCATATTTATCCGAATCCTCTGCGAGCCGATTGGCGACAGGCCTCCTGACGCTGGACGAAGCGAACAGCGTGTCGTCGGTGATGGGCTTTGGCCGAACGGCGCAGTAGCGCGTGTTGACGATGAAATCGGTGCGGACATGAGTACGGAGCCAAAGCCGGGGTTGCCACTGGAAAGCGTTAGGGTGCTTGCGGTGGAGCAATACGGCGCAGGGCCATTTGGCACAATGGCGCTGGCCGATTTGGGCGCGGATGTCGTCAAGATCGAGGACCGCAAGTCCGGGGGGGATTTCGCCCGGGGCATCGGGCCGTATTTTTTGCCCGGCGATGATGGCGAGGAGTCGGAATTTTTCCACAGCTACAACCGTAATAAGCGGAGCTTCACGGTCGACCTGACGACGGAGGCGGGCCAGCAGGTTTTCCACGATCTGGTGAAAACCGCCGATGTCGTCGCCAGCAATCTGCGTGGCGATGTGCCGGAAAAACTGGGATTGACGTACGAGGCGCTCAAGGGCGTGAACAGGAAAATCGTTTGCGCGCATTTATCCGCTTATGGCCGCACCGGGCCGCGCGCTGATTGGCCGGGATTCGATTATCTGATGCAATCGGAAGCCGGTTACTTTTCGCTAACCGGGGAACCTGACGGACCGCCGACTCGCATGGGGTTGTCGATCGTCGACCAAATGACCGGGCTCGGTCTGGCGTATATAATCGCGGCTGGCGTGGTGGGCGCGCGAGCGTCGGGGGCGGGACAGGATCTCGATGTGAGTTTGTTCGACGTCGCGTTGTCCAACCTCGGCTATCCCGCGACGTGGTATTTGAATGAAGGCCACGTTCAGACCCGATTGCCGCGTTCGGGCCATCCATCCCTGACGCCCTGTCAGCTTTACCTGACGAGGGACGGCTCCATTTTCATAATGTGCAACAAGGAAAAATTCTGGCCGAATTTATGCCGGGCCATTGGGCGGAATGAATGGAGCGAGGACCCGCGCTTCAAAACGTTCACCGAGCGTCTTGAAAATCGAGCGTTGGTTCAGGAGCTGCTCGACGAGGTTTTGTCGGAAAAAACCACGGCTGAATGGTTGGCGATCTTCTCGGGCTCTGTCCCGGCGGCGCCGGTGTTGTCGGTGGAAGAAGCGTTGGACAACCCTTTCGTGCGCGATCATGGTCGGGTGGTGGATCTGGAACGCGATGGGTTCGATCCCGTTACGGTTGTCGCCACCGCCTACCGGTCATCGGTCGCGCCCGCGCCACGCCGCGCTGCGCCGGGGCTGGGCCAACACACCGAGACAATCTTGACCGAGCTTGGTTATGATCAAGCACAAATTGCCGAGTTGAAACGCCATGGTGTAATTTAGCGCTTGCTAGGTTAAGGGCGCGTCAAAATTGTTCGCATCGACATCGATCCCGACGAAATTGACATCAGTCCCCGGCTCGATTACAGGCGTGGCGTGATCGTCGGCGAGGGAAAGGTCGCATTGGTCAATGTCATGACCGATTCAACGGCGAGGGCGACCACGACCGCGTTTTCCGATTACTCCACCTAATTTGGCAAGGGCCCAAACAAGGTCGCCAGGTCGTCGCTAATCGCGCCCATCGATTCGGCGAACCGGATTTCGAGACCTGGCCAGGGTTGCGTTTCAATTTTGGCGCGGTCGCGGCGCCCGTGACCGGAGAGGACATGCACGGCCCCAGCGAGACCGGCGCTCCGCGCCGCATTGATGTCGCTGTGCGAGTCGCCAACGAGCCAGGATCGCGCCAAATCAAACCCCAGCGATTCGGCTGCGCTGTGTAACATGCCGGGGCCAGGCTTTCGCCATGGGTGGTTGTCGATTCGATAGGGCGCCAAAGCGTCTTTGTGGTAGCCGCAGGCGAGGACCATGTTCACGATGGCGCCGTCCTCGCCAAGGCGCTTCAGGAGTTCGTTCTGGAGTGCGGCGAATGCGGCCCAATCGTAATATCCCCGACCCACGCCCGATTGATTGGTGACAATCACGACAGGAATCGACTTTGCGTTCGCGTGGGCAATTGTCACCGCCGCTCCGGGGATCAACTGAAGGTGTTCGACGCGGTGCAGGTAATTGACTTCCTCGACGATAACGCCGTCCCGGTCGAGAATAAGGGCGCCGCCGTTGAGTTCCAATTTATTGGATTCCACAGGTTGAATAAGCTGACGCCAAAGCCCCGGCGATTTATCTATGATGAAGTCGCACATAAGGAAGGCCCCGTCTCTTGGTCGTGGATTTTTCAGGCCCCCGAAGTTGAGGCAATGGCATGTATTTTGCTAGTAAACTATAACTCTATTAGGCTTAAAAAAACATGGGCGCCAATTACAACCTCTGACCACAAGACAAATACCCTGCGCTTCGAATTCCGGCGATTGGCGACGACTCTCTAATTAAGGATATGCAATGACGGACAAGCCATCGATTTTGATTACCGGCGGCGCCGGCTACCTCGGCTCTACTTTGATCCCAATGTTGTTGACGCTGGGGCATCGGGTGACGGTGATCGACAATTTTATGTTTCGCCAGTCGCCGTTGAACCATGTGTGCTGCGACGAAAAACTGGAAATCGTCCGCGGTGATTCACGGGACGAGGCGGTCATGAAACCGCTGGTCGCCAAGGCCGATATTGTGATTCCATTGGCGGCGCTGGTTGGGGCGCCGTTGTGCGGGCGCGATGAAATTGGCGCAATCAGCACGAACCAGGATGCGGTTCAGATGCTGGTTGATATCATGTCGCCGTCGCAATGGTTGCTGATGCCGATCACGAACAGTGGCTATGGCGTTGGTGAACCCGGAAAATTTTGCACGGAAGAAACGCCGCTACGACCCATTTCTTTATATGGCCGGACCAAGGTGGCGGCGGAATCGGCGGCGCTGACCCGCGAAAATTCGATCAGTTTCCGTCTGGCGACGGTCTTCGGCATGTCGCCGCGAATGCGCCTGGACCTTTTGGTGAACGACTTTGTTTACCGTGCGGTCCATGACCGGACCGTGGTGCTGTTCGAAGCGCATTTCAAACGTAACTTTATCCATGTTCGCGATGTCGCCCGGGCGTTTTTGCATGGCATCGAAAATTTCGAAACCATGAAAGGCGAGCCCTACAATGTTGGTTTGTCCGACGCCAATCTGTCGAAGGCGGAACTCTGCGAGCGCATTCAGAAACACGTGCCCGGATTTGTTTTTCTCGAAGCGCCACTCGGTGAAGACCCGGACAAGCGCGACTATATTGTATCCAATGAAAAAATCGAAGCGACGGGATACCAACCGGCCTTTTCTCTGGACGTGGGGGTTCAGGAATTGATCAAGGGTTACGTCATGCTCCGCGATACGTTGTACAGCAATATTTAGCGATGGCCTCCGACGCGTCAGCTTGCGACGGTTCCAATCTGGCGGATATCGATGTTGTCGTATTGGCGGGCGGGTTGGGTACGCGGTTGCGTGGTGTTCTGCCGGACCGTCCGAAGATATTGGCCCCAATTGGCGATGAGCCCTATATCGCTTTTTTGCTCGACTGGCTGGCCCATGAAGGCGCATCTCGGATCGTCTTCAGTCTTGGGTTTCGCGCGGATCAGGTTCAATCCTATTTAGCCGCCAACCCGCCGGTCGGCTTGCATGTGGAGACAGTCGTGGAGTCGGCGCCGGCGGGAACGGCTGGCGCGTTGCGGTTCGTCGCCCCGCTTTTGTCGAGCGACCCGGTTCTGGTGATGAATGGCGATTCATTTATCGACGCTGATTTATCCGAATTCGCGCAAGCGCATCATGACAGTGATTGCGGCGTCACGATTTTGTGCGTGGAATTGCCGGACGTATCCCGATTTGGGCGTGTCGAGATAGATGACCGAAATCGGATCACCCGTTTTGCGGAAAAAGATCCGACGCGGACTGGTGCTGGTTTGATCAACGCGGGTGTTTATTTATTCAACCGAAAGGTTCTGGACGACATTGTGCGTGGGGACGCCAGGTCGCTGGAACGTGACGTATTTGCATCTGTTGGCGATATCGGCGCTCATGTCGTTTCGGGGACGTTTCTCGATATTGGGACGCCCGAAAGCCTGGCGGCGGCGGAATCCATTCTGCGACCTTATCGTCGTCGTTCCGCGCCATGATCCAATCGCAAGCCGTTCAAATGGTCGTCTCCGCGATCAACCGGGGCAATTACGGCAGCGCCGACATGATGTGTCGCCAAATGATCGCCATGACGCCGCAGTATCCATGGGGACCATACCTCCTGGCGGTCACCGCCAATCATTTGGGGGATTACCGCGCGCGCGCTAAATGCGCCGCTGTGGCGTCTGAACTATTACTGGAATATTCCGGCGCCGATTTTTCCGAAATTGCCCAGGGCCTGGCCGAATTGGCGTCCACGCCGAAATCGGCAACCCCCGCGCCGCGACAACCGGCATATCTGATCATCAAATCCTGGGGGTATGGATTCTGGTCCGATGTGGAACATGTGATGGCGTCGTTGCTGTTGGCGGAAATGACGCACCGCATCCCGATCGTTCGCTGGGGCGGAAACAGCTATTACTCCAGCGATGAGACGAAGGATTGTTTTCAGAAATACTTCAATCCGGTTTCTGACGTGACCCTGGAAGACGCCATTGCCAGGGATGGTCGGTTTTATCCCCCGAAATGGAGCGCGGGCAACATTCGCCAGGACTATTTGAGTGTGTGGGAGGGGGCGTATTCGCGCCTGTCGGGTCTTTATTTTTTCAATCGACCGGAACGCATTGCGGTCAGTGACTTCTTCACGCAAGTCCTCGAACTGACGCCATGGCTGCACGAAGATCACTGGCTATGCGGCCTGGATGTCATAACTGTGATGCGCCGTCTGTACGAAAAATATTTTTCGCTGCAAAAAGATATTCAACAAGAGGTCGATGCGTATATCGCCGATAATTTTGACGACAGGCCGGTTCTGGGCGTCCATGTCCGCAACGAAGACAAGGGCAGCGAGAATCAAGACCTCGCCGATGAAAACGCGCGCATACCCTATATGATCGAACGACGTTTGGCGCGGAACCCGGACTTGCGAATATTTTTGATGACGGATCGGGATTCGGTCATCGAGGATTATAGGTCGCGATACGGCGCGCGCGTCTTTCATACGGATTGCATTCGAACCAGTGACGATACTGCGGTGACGTTATTGGAAGCAAATGATCGGAGCCGTTTTGGGATCGATATCATCAAAGACACCTACGCCGCCGCCGCTTGCACTTATTTCATTGGCAACGGGAGTTCGAACATACCGCCCATGATCGAAATCCTGAAGGAATGGCCCGATGGTCATTTCGAGATGATCGGCGACAACATCAAGTTGGTGCGAAACTGGAAGCTGCACGATTGGTGATCGGTCAGCGCTACTCGTACAACGACTTTGGGTCGATTTCGGGTTTTGCGATTTCCACGATCTCGCCGTCTCGGACCGCATTGAAAAAGCAATTTCTTCGACCGGTGTGGCAGGCGACGCCGACCTGGTCCACCTGCAAGAGCAACGTGTCGCCGTCGCAATCGATCCGCATTTCGACCAGCTTTTGCGTTTGACCAGAAGATTCGCCCTTGCGCCACAAGGACTGGCGCGAACGCGACCAATAGCAAACCTGGCCCGTTGCCAGACTTTCGGTGATGGAATCGCGGTTCATCCAGGCCATCATCAGGACTTCGCCGGTGTCGTGCTGCTGCGCGATGGCCGGGACCAGTCCGTTGGATGTGAAGGTTATCGCGTCCAAAATGTTTGACGGCGGCATGGATTCGCTCCCAGCCCAATCCCTGTTACGCGGCGTTCAAGCGGTCGAACCCGGCGTCGAGATCGGCGATCAAATCGCCAACGTCTTCCAGACCGACATGGACGCGCATGGTTTGGCCTTCCGCGTCCCATTTCGTGGCCGAACGGTTTTTGTTCGGCCAGGACGGCAGCATCAGGCTTTCATAGCCGCCCCAGCTTGATCCCATGCCGTACAGCTTCAGGTCATCGAGGAAGGCGGCGATTTTTTTCTGTTCGGCTGTGTTGATGACGAACCCGAATAATCCGCTGGCGCCGGTGAAGTCGCGGCTCCAGATGGCGTGGCCGGGGTCTTGCGGCAGGGCCGGGTACATCACGCGCGTGACTTCCGGGCGTTGCTGCAGCCACTCGGCGACCTGCAAGGCGTTCCGGTGATGCGCGGGCATACGCGCGCCGATGGTGCGCAATCCACGCAAGGTGAGGTAGACGTCGTCGGGACCGGTGCAAATGCCGAACGTGTCGCTGCCCGTCTTGACCTTGTCGAACGTCGCTTCGTTGCATGCGATAGTGCCCATCATGACATCGGAATGTCCGACGATGTATTTCGTCGCGGCCTGCACGGAGATGTCGACGCCATGGTCCAGCGGCTTGAAAAAATAGCCCCCCGCCCAGGTGTTATCCATGACCGTGATGATTCCGGCGTTACGCGCGGCGGCGGTGATGGCGGGAATGTCCTGCACTTCAAAAGTTTGCGACCCCGGCGATTCCGTCCAGATCAGGCGCGTGTTGTCGCGACATAAATTCTGGATGCCCGCGCCGATCAGCGGGTCGTAGTATTCCGTCTCGATGCCAAAGCGCTTCAAAAACGTGTCGGCGAAACTTCGCGTCGGCGCATAGGCGCTGTCCGTCATCAGGATATGGTCGCCGGGTTCAACCAGCGCCGAGAGGGTCATGGTGATCGCGGCTTTGCCGGACGGGGCCAGAACCGTGCCGTGGGCGCGCTCCAACTCGGTCATCGCGTCTTCCAGCGCGAAGGTGGTCGGCGTGCCCCGGCGGCCATAGCGCACCTTGGCGTCGCCCTTGTTCAACAGGGCGTCCATTGTCGGCGAAAGCACGGTCGACGCATGATAGACGGGCGGGTTGATGATGCCCTGGTTTTCAAAGGGCCGATTGCCCGCGTGGGTGACGATCGTATTGTCTTTCATGGACCTACCGTTATGTTATCGCCGGTTTCCGGCATTCGAATGGACGCATAATCGGACATTCGCCGGACCGACGCCAGAGGGTTGTTAAAATGGCTTGTTCAGGAGATTTGGATTGGGTGACGTGATAATTGAAAACGCTGATTGTGTCGTCATTGGCGCGGGAGTCGTGGGGTTGGCGGCGGCGCGGGCGCTGGCGCAGGCGGGCCGCGAGGTCATCGTTCTGGAAGCCGCGGATTTGATCGGCAGCGAAACCAGTTCCCGCAACAGCGAAGTCATCCATGCCGGGATCTACTATCAAAAGGATAGCCTCAAGGCGCGGTTTTGCGTCGCCGGCAAGAAGATGCTGTATCGCTACTGCGCCGACCATGGGGTGCCGCACCGTAATTGCGGCAAACTGATCGTCGCGGTCACCGACGAGCAAGTCGACTCGTTGCGCGGCATTCAGAAAAAGGCCGCCGATAATGGCGTGCCCGATCTGGAATTGATCTCCGCCGCCGACGCCATCGCGCTGGAGCCGGAAGTATCGTGCCTGGCGGCGTTGCGCTCGCCCTCGACAGGGATCATCGACACGCATGGTTTGATGCTGGCGTTGCAAGGCGACGCCGAAGACGCCGGCGCGATGGTGGCGTTCCTGAGCCCGGTCACCGGCGGGGCGGTCCATGAGGACGGCGTTACCCTTGATGTGGGCGGCGCTGACCCGATGCGCCTGAAATGCCGCACGGTCATTAACGCCGCTGGAATTCCGGCGCCGGACATCGCCGGGAAGTTGACCGGCTTTCCGGGCCAGTTTGTCCCCACCACCTATCTGACCAAGGGCAATTACTATTCCCTGTCGGTGAAATCGCCGTTTTCCCGACTGGTGTATCCCGCGCCGACCTCGGCGTTTCTGGGCGTCCACATCACCATCGATATGGGCGGGCAGGCTCGTTTTGGCCCGGATGTGGAACACATCGACTCGATGAACTACGAAGTCGACCCCAGCCGCTCCGAAGGGTTTTACGAAGCCGTGCGCCGGTACTGGCCGGGTCTGCCGGACGACTCGCTTCATCCGGCCTATTCCGGCATCCGGCCGCGCATCACCGCGCCGGGGGAACCGTTGTGCGATTTCGTCGTGCAGGGACCGTCCGATCATGGCGTGAACGGGTTGGTGAATTTGTTCGGCATCGAGTCGCCGGGGCTCACCAGTTCCATGGCGATTGGCGATTATATTGTTGAAATGATTGAACGTTAAGCGCCGCCGCCGAAACACGGCAACAGGCGCGGGTTGGGAATTTCGATTGTTCTTTGACCAAATGGCGTAAATCCCGCCTTTTGATACAACGGCAACGCCGCCGGGTGGTCCAGACTGCATGTGTCGATCCAGACCCGGTCCGGCTCGCGGCTCCAGGCGGACTCAATCGCCCAATTCACCAACCGCCACCCCAAACCATGCCCGATGAATTCAGGGATAAGGCCGACATAGGCGACTTCGATATCGGGGCGCCTTCGGCAATCCAGTTCGACATAACCGGCCGGCACGCCCCCGGTGTAGAGGACGTAAACGAACACGTCATCATCATGAATGATCGCGCCAAGCGCCGCGTCGTCCAGAATTCGCCGTTCGTACCACAACCAATCCTCGCCGACAGTGTTGTACAAATAGCGGTAGAACGAAATTGTCGGGCGTTCCGCATGGACCAACATCACCGGGCTGTTCAGCCGGGGCGCTGCGGGGGCAGGGCGGGTCGGTCGCGCCGTCATTTCAAGCGCGGTGATGGTGACGGCGATCGTGTCTCCCGTCGGCTCGGGTCGTTTGGCCATGGGAATGCTCAGCCGGTTTCGATGGGGGTGTCGGGCCGTCCGCCCCATTCGGTCCAGGACCCGTCATAGACCGCCGCATCCGTCTTGCCGATCAGATAGAGACCCAGCGACAACACGCACGCGGTAATGCCCGACCCGCAACTGGTGATGAGCGCACGGTCGCGATCCACGCCCGCCGCATCGAAAAAGGCGGCGATTTCGCTGGCGTTCCGCATTGTCTTGTCGTCGGCGTTCACCAAATCCGTAAACGGGGTGCTCAGCGCGCCGGGCATGTGACCGGACCGCATGCCTTCGCGGGGTTCGGGGACTGCGGCGGTGAAGCGTCCGGCGGCGCGGGCGTCGAGCACCTGGGCGCGTGGTGCTTCGATATTCGCCAGCACATCCGCCACGCTACGCACCAGATTTGCATCGAAGGACGCCGTGTAGGTTCCGGGCGCGGTTGGTTCACCGGGCGCATCGCTGACCGCATGACCTTCAGCTGCCCATTTCGGCAGGCCGCCGTTCAAGACGGATACGTTTTCATGCCCGAAGATGCGGAACATCCACCACGCGCGCGGCGCGGAATTGATCCCATGCACGTCATAGACAACCACCTTGTCGCCATTGGATACGCCAAGCGCCGCGACCTGATCCGCGAATTGGTCCGCCGAGGGCAGCATATGCGGCAGGGGATCGTCATGATTGGAAATATCGTCCACGTCGAAAAAGACGGCGCCGGGAATGTGGAGCCCCGGAAATTCGGCCTTGGCGTTCCGCCCCGCATTGGGCAAATGCGTGGATGAATCCAGCACGCGCACATCGGGGTCGTTCAAATGTTCCGCGAGCCAGTCGGTTTCCACGAGCGCGCCGGGGTTGGCGTAGGTCATAGCTTTAATCCTCAATTATCGAACACGATGTTGACGCGGCGGTTCCGCTTGCCCTTGTTTTCAATCTTCGACACCCGAACCTTGCCGATCTCTCCGGTGCGCGCCAGATGGGTGCCGCCGCAGGGCTGCAAATCCACACCGTCGATATCCAGAAGCCGCACCTTTCCCGCGCTACGCGGCGGCTGTACCGACATGGTGCGCACCAATTCGGGGTTGGCGTCGAGTTCCGCATCGGTGATCCAGCGCGCGGATACCGGATGGTCTTCGGCGATCAGCCGGTTGATCTCGGCGGTGATGGCGTCCTTGTTCAGCGACCCGTCACCGATATCGAAGTCGAGACGGCTTTTCGTCGCGTTGATCTGACCGCCCGTCACGCCATAAGGCACGGCGGCGCAAAGAAGATGCAAACAGGTGTGCATGCGCATAAGGGCGTAGCGCGCGTCCCAGTCGAGTGCGGCGACGACCGCGTCTCCCGGCGCCACGGTGGGGGCGCCCTCGGCGGGCACATGAACGACATTTTCCGCGCCGTCGCCCTTGACCGTGGTGACAATCTCGACGACCTCCCCGGACGCCAGACGCAACACGCCCTTGTCCCCCGCCTGTCCGCCGCCGGTCGGATAAAACACGCTGCGGTCGAGCAGAATACCGCCCAAATCGTTGACCCTGGTCACCGTGGCGTCACAGGATTTCAAATAAGCGTCTTCGCGGAACAATTCTTCGGTCATGGTCGTTAAATTCTCAGCCTCTTGTGTTTCAATTGGATGTCGTCTGGTCATGGTAATGGATTTCGGTTGGCTTCGACAAACACGATTCTAAAAATCCCAAATGCTAACCCGCGTCCCCTTTGAGGGTTAGCATGAGTATGTATTGGTTAGCATTGGTCCACATCGTCTCACGCTCACCAGTTTAACCAAAAAGGAATTTTGGCACTCCAATTAATAGGAATATATGTCATTTCGTGGGAATTTCAAGTCGAGTTTACGTATAAATTATATCTGGTAATCATAGAAATTAAGGTTGGTTCTGTTGAATTTTGAGTCAAACAGTGAAAAAACGCGGGCACGTGAATTTTGATATCCGTAGTATTTATGGTTGTATTTTTCTCGTAAAAACAGAAAATAATGAAGTTTTTTAAAACACGAGAATGTATTATTTGGGAGGATTGTATCATGACGAGTGCAGACAATTTCCTTGGTGCGACCGATGGCGATTTACAAGGGGGCGAAGGGCAGGCTGACAATCAAGGCGAGAGCGACGATTTAGGGAAGCAAGTTGATAAAAAGAACAGGTCCGTTCCACTGCCTCTTGGAAGCTCCTTTACGGTGGACGGTGTGACCTTGGCTCTTGTTGTACTGGTCGTAGTGGCTTTTAGTTTCTTTGTTCCGCGCCAACTTTATTTTGTATTTGATATTAACAAAGAAAAAATCAGCACCTTGCGAAATTCGGTTGTTAAAATTACTTCAAATTTGGTGAATTTAAAGAGTGAATCCCTGCTTCTAGAACGGCGACAAAAAACCGAAAAATCATCACTTACAGCTTCTGAGGAAAATATATTTCTTACTTTATCACAATTGCCAATTTCACCATATATTAAGCGTGATAGGCCACCCATAACACTACTTACAGAGGAAATGATACAAAATACTCCACCTAAAGAGTTGACGAAAACCGTTAATGGATTAACGGGAGAGTTAGAGCGTGCGAGAATATATGGTAGTGAAATAACAGACTTTAAGCGAGAGCTGATAAATCGCAGCAGTGATCGCTTGCAGATACAGCAGGCTCTGTCAAAAATAACTCTACAGCTCGAGCAAACAAATAACGCAATAAAGGCTGCGGCGGAAGAGCATAAGCATCAGTCTCAGCAGCTCATGGAATTGAGCAAGGAAAGCGAAACGATGTATCATGTTGTCCGAGCCTTCTCACTGGGTGCGCTGGGCGCGTTCGGTGCGATGGCGGCGCGACGAACAAGCAAAGAGGGCGCGGGTCACAGGATTTTCGTCGGCTGGGCGGTTCTTTCTATGTTTTTTAGTGGCCTTGTAACGTTAGCCGTTTTTGGCCTTCTCACTACCCGCGAGATTAGTATCTTTAGCGAGAATGTCGTTGCCCCTAATCTTGTTCCGGATTATTGGCGGACCTTGATTGTGTGTCTGGCCGCTGGTGCATTTTCCGACCGGCTGTTCTCCGCTGCGCGGGACAGGATAGATGGAATGACCGGTTCCCAAAACGGAAATATCTAAAGTGACAATATTAGTGTTTGCTGCTTAGGGTGCCGACGATGTGATCGTCAACGGCGAGTCCTCTACAATAATAGTGCCCATGCAATAGGTTGCTAAGGAATTTCTCCTTTGGTCCACCGTTTAGCGCCCTAATCCATCCAGCTTGGCGTTGGCAAGTCTTTTTCGCGCAGGAACGCCGGGTTGTAGAGTTTCGTCATGTAGCGCGTGCCGGAATCGCACAGCAGGGTGACGATGGTCTTGCCAGGGCCCATTTCCTTGGCCATGCGGATGGCGCCGGCGACGTTGACGCCGCTGGACGCGCCCAGGCACAGGCCTTCTTCCTTTAGCAGGTCGAAGCACATCTGCACCGATTCCGAATCCTCGATGCGGTAGGCGTCGTCGATGGGGGCGCCTTCGATGTTGCCGGTGATGCGGCCCTGACCGATGCCTTCGGTGATCGAACTGCCTTCGGATTTCAACGCGCCGTTCTTGAAGTATTCGTACATGGCCGCGCCCGGCGGGTCGGATACGGCGGTGACGATATCCTTGTTCTGGTCTTTCAGATACATGGCGATTCCGGCCAGCGTGCCGCCGGTGCCGATGGCGCAGGTGAAGCCGTCGACCTTACCGCCCGTATCGGTCCAGATTTCCGGGCCGGTGGAGCGGATATGCGCGTTGCGGTTGGACAGATTGTCCCATTGGTTGGCGTAGAAGGCCCCGTTCGGGTCGGACGCGGCCAGTTCCGCGCCCAGGCGTTCGGCGATGTGGACGTAGTTGTTCGGGTCCTTGAAGGGTAGGGCGGGGACTTCCTTCAGTTCCGCGCCGCACAGCCGCAGCATGTCTTTCTTTTCCTGGGACTGGGTTTCAGGGATGACGATGAGCGTCCGATACCCGCGCGCGTTGCCCGCCAGCGCCAGCCCGATGCCAGTGTTGCCCGCGGTGCCTTCGACGATGAGGCCGCCGGGTTTCAAATCTCCGCGTTCTTCGGCGTCCAGAATGATATGCAGCGCGGCGCGGTCCTTCACCGATCCGCCGGGGTTCAGGAATTCGGCCTTGCCGAGGATCGTGCAGCCCGTGATTTCCGAAGCCTTGCGTAATTTAATCAGCGGCGTGTTACCCACCGCGTCCACGAAACCGTCCCGTATTTGCATGAAATTCGCTTTCTTAAAAATTAAGCCGTGCGGCTGTTTATAGTTATTTTGAAGCATTCCGGCGCAGGTTGGTCAAGTATACCGGCGCCGGAGTTCATCACGATTGAGTGCGAGCCACTGCACGGCGATGATGCCGATGGAGCTGTTGATGACCCCGGTCGAGATTAGCCGCATCGCTTCGTCGGTGGACTCAACGAACACGCGGATGTCTTCGCCTTCTTCCGCGACGCCGTGGATGCCGCCGACGCCCTCTGTCGACACCCGCCCCCAATACAGCGCGACGACTTCCGAACAACCGCCGGGGCTGGGGTAGAAGTCGAGAATTTTCTCCACTTCGCTCATGGTGCAGCCGGATTCTTCCTTGGCTTCGCGAATCGCCATGTCCGCCGCGGTTTCCCCCGGCTCGATGATTCCGGCGACGATTTCGACGGACCACGAGTTTTTGTCGCCCGCTGCGTAGACGCCGCCGCGAAACTGTTCGATCAGGACGATTTCGTCGCGCACCGGATCATAGGGGATGACGGCGGCGACGGGGTTCCGCACCAGAATTTCCCGGCTCAACTGGGGGCTCCAGCCGCCGCCAAACAAACGATGGCGAAACAGGAAATGCTCCATGCGGAAAAACCCGTCATGCAAAATTTCGCTTTCGTCGAGCTTTACATCGTCGCGATTCATGGGCGCGTCCTGTACGAATCTCATAAAGGGGAATTCATCTGTATAATGGAAGCCAACCATAAGGGGGCGGGTTTGAAAAGAGAATCGGGCGAAGACATTCATCCGGCGATTCCGGGCTACGTTGCGCAATTGAAAGCGGGCGCGTTGGACAGGCGCGGGTTTTTAAGCGCCGTCGCGCGCCTTGGGCTAACGGGAAGCGCGGCGCTGGCGGTTGCGGGACTCGCGCCGGGCCCTCGCGCGTTCGCGGCAGCCCCAAAAAAGGGCGGCGATTTCCGCGTGTCGATGAATATCAAGGAAGCGGGCGACCCGGCGATTTACGACTGGTCGGAAAAGGGCAACGTCGCGCGGCATATGTGCGAGCCGCTGGTGCAAATCGACGCGCACAATATCGCCCGGCCGCATCTGGCGTCCGGGTGGCGGGCGTCGGAGGATTTGAAAACCTGGACCTTCAAGTTACGCCAGGGCGTGACGTGGTCGAACGGCGATTCGTTTGGCGCGGATGACGTGGTCGCGACGGTCCGGCGGTGGCTCGACCCGAAAACCGGATCGTCGAATCAGGGGCGCTTCGCCGCGATGACGACGCTGGTGGACACCGGCAAGACGGACAAGGACGGCAAGCCGGTTCAATCCCGCATGGCGCGCGCCGGCGCGGTCGAAAAACTGGACGACCATACGGTGCGCTTTCACCTCGCCCGTCCCGATTTGGCGCTGCCGGAAAGTTTCGCGGATTATCCCGCCCTGATGACCCATCGCCGGTTCGCGGATGATGGCGCCGATCTGGTGAAGAAACCGATTGGCACGGGCGCGTTTACGGTGAAGCATTTTGCGGTCGGCGAGAAAGCCGTGTTGGACAAGCGCCGCGACGCGCCCTATTGGGGCGG
>JABJJH010000004.1 GCA_018660965.1 Rhodospirillaceae bacterium
CCGCCCCAAGATCGTCACGACACCGGTGTCATACGCACGCCGCCAGCGGCTGTCAACCATCGGAAAGCGTGGACTTAATCGGATTGTCCTATGCGGCCTGCGCGTCAGGTTCGCTCTTGATCCAGCCGCCGCCAAGCACATGGTCGCCATCGTAAAAAACACAGGCCTGCCCCGGCGAAACACCGAATTCCGGGTCCGCCAGTTCAACGATCGCGCCTGTTCCAGCCCCCGCCGCCGCACCCGACGGCGTCGCCGTCACACGCGCCGCGACCGGCGCCATGATCGAGCGTAGCTTCACCGTGCAATCCCACCCGGTTAGCGGGCCGCAGCCAAGCCAGTTCACCTCGCCCACCGAAACCCGGTTAACGGCCAGGGCGGCGTGAGGTCCCACGATGACGCGATGCGCCGCCGGGTCGAGCCGCAGGACGTAGAGCGGGTCCACGTCGTCATGGCGCCCGCCAACGCCAAGACCCCGACGTTGCCCCACAGTGTAGTTGATAATGCCGTCATGACGGCCCAGCACGACACCGTCCCGATCCACGATCTCACCGGGGGTCAGCGCTTCGGGGCGCAGTTTCTCGACAATTCGCGCATATGAACCGTTCGGCACGAAGCAAATGTCCTGGCTGTCCGGCTTGTCGGCGACCGGCAGGTCGAACCGCGCCGCGTGGCGCCGAGTTTCCGCCTTGTCCATGCCGCCCAGCGGAAAGCGCAGGAAGTCCAGCTGCGCCCCCGTGGTCGCGAACAGGAAATAGCTTTGGTCGCGGGTGTCGTCGATGGCGCGATGCAGTTCCGCCCCGCCCGGCCCCATGGCGCGGCGCACGTAATGTCCCGTCGCCAAAGCTTCCGCGCCCAGATCCTTGGCCGTCGAAAGCAGATCGCGGAATTTAACCGTCTGGTTGCAACGCACGCAGGGAATCGGCGTTTCGCCCCGAACATAGGCGTCGGCGAAGTCGTCGATGACGCTTTCGCGGAACGCCGATTCGTAATCCAGCACGTAATGGGGAATGTCCAGGCGGGCGGCGACGTTGCGCGCGTCGTGGATGTCCTGTCCAGCGCAACACGCGCCCTTGCGCGCCACCGCTTCGCCATGGTCGTAGAGTTGCAGCGTCACGCCGACGACATCGTATCCGGCTTCAGCCAGCAACGCCGCTGTGACGGACGAATCAACGCCGCCCGACATTGCGACCACGATGCGCGTATCGGCGGCGGGTTTATCGAACCCCAGTGAGTCCATTACCCGAGCGATTCCATTATTTATACGTGAAAGGACTCGCCGCAGCCGCAGCGGCCTTTTTCGTTGGGGTTATTGAATACGAACCCGGTTTCCAACTTGTCTTCCCGGTAGTCCATTTCCGAGCCGATCAGGAACATGGTTGCGGCGGGGTCGATCAGAATGCGAACGCCCTTGTCCTCGACGACTTCCTCGAAGGGGAGCTCCTTTTCCGCATACTCAACGAAATAGCTCATGCCCGAACACCCCCGGGCCTTCACGCCAACCCGCAGTCCGACCACGGGCGTTTCCGACTGCCCAATCAGCGCCTTCACACGTGCCGCAGCCGCGTCGGTCAACGTCATTGCTTGTGGTCTTTGCATCCTCTACTCCTTGCTCCGCTTCAGGGGCTTCGTCGCTTCATTTTACAGATAATCACGCATAACAGCGATTAAAACATATCCAGTTCTACTTTTGCGGCGTCCGACATTTTCGACGCTTCCCACGGCGGGTCCCAGACAAGCTCCACCGTGACTTCACCAACGCCTTCGACGCCGGCCACTGCTTCGGCCACCTGGCCCGGCAGAATGCCCGCCACCGGGCATGTGGGCGCAGTCAGGGTCATCTTTATGTCGACCTCCCCGGCGGCGTCGATATCGCAATCGTAGATCAGTCCCAATTCATAAATGTCGACCGGAATTTCCGGATCGAACACCGTTTTCATGGCCGCGACCAACGTTGCGCTATCGGCAACGGGGATCGACGGGTCAAGCGGCGCACCTGCATGCGCGACCGCGTCTTCGCCTTCCGGCGCGGCGGGCATCATGGATTGAAAACCGGGGTTATATGGATACATGGTCTGGTTCGTCCCTCTTCAGCGCGTCTTCACGCTTCGCTCGATGCTTCGTCCTTGCCGTCCATCGCGGCTTTTAGCGTATGCCACGCCAGAGTCGCGCACTTCACGCGAACCGGAAATTCGCGCACGCCCGACAACACGCCAAGCCGCTCCGCCTCGGGGCCAAGCTCGGTCGTATTCGCTTCACCCTCGCCGGTGCACATGTGATGAACATGATCGAACATGTTCTTGGCTTCATCGACGGTCTTGCCGCGCACCAGTTCCGTCATCATCGACGCCGACGCGACTGAAATAGCGCACCCCTTACCGACGAAGGACACATCTTCGATGATCCCGGCGTCATCCAGTTTCAGATACACGACAAGCTGATCGCCACACAGCGGGTTGCTGCCATGGGCGTGGCTGGTCGCGTCTTCGACATCGCGGAAATTCCGGGGATTCTTCCCGTGATCCAGGATGACTTCCTGATACAGTTCTCTGAGTTCGTCCATCATCCGCCAAAAAACTCCCGTGCGGTTTCCAGAGCATCCGCAAGCGCATCCGCCTCGCCCCGCGTGTTGTACAAACCAAACGAGGCGCGCGTCGTCCCCATGATTCCGAAGCGGTCCATCACCGGTTGGGCGCAATGGTGGCCCGCCCGGCAGGCGACGCCCGCGCGGTCAATGATTGTGGAGATGTCGTGCGGGTGAATATCGCCCAACGTGAAGGAAATGACGGCGGCCTTCGCGGGCGCCGTACCGATAATGTTCAAACCTTTTACCGCCGACAGGCGCTGCGTCGCATAGCTCAGCAAGTCCTGTTCGTGGGCCGCGATCCGATCCATGCCGATTTCAGTGACGTAATCGACCGCGACGCCAAGCCCTATCGCCTGGGCGATCATCGGCGTCCCGGCCTCGAACTTATTGGGCAGTTCGGCATAGGTGCTTTTTTCCAGGGTCACCTGCGCGATCATTTCGCCGCCGCCCAGAAACGGCGGCATGACATCGAGCAGTTCTTCCTTGCCGTACAACACGCCGACGCCGGACGGTCCATACAGCTTGTGCCCCGTGAACACGTAAAAATCGGCGTCCAGCGCCTGCACATCGACCGGCATGTGAACGACCGCCTGTGATCCGTCGAGCAGCACTTTCGCGCCCGCCGAATGCGCCAGTTTTGCGATCTCCGCCGCCGGCGTCACCGTGCCCAACGCGTTCGACGTATGGGTGATGGCGACCAGCTTGGTCTTGTCCGACAGCATTTTTTTGAATTCCGACATCATGAATTCGCCGTCGTCGGTAATCGGAACCGCTTTCAGCACCAGCCCTTTTTCATCGCGCAGCATTTGCCACGGCACGATGTTGGAGTGATGCTCCATCGTCGAAATGATGATTTCATCGCCTGGCTGCAGGAATTTTCGGCCATAGCTGTTGGCGACAAGGTTGATCGATTCCGTCGCATTTTTCGTGAAGATGATTTCGCTGTCGCGCGCGGCGTTCAGAAATCCACGCACCTTCGAGCGCGCGCCTTCGTAAGCTTCGGTGGCGCGCGCGGACAAGGCGTAGGCGCCGCGATGCACATTGGCGTATTCGGCCTCATACACATGACTTACGGCGTCAATCACGCAGCTCGGTTTTTGCGCCGACGCCGCACTGTCCAGAAACACCAGCGGTTTACCGTTCATCGTCTGCGTCAGAATTGGAAAATCCCGCCGGTAGCGTTCGACGTCATAGGCTTCCTGGGCGGCGGCTTCCTGGACGGCGGTCGCCTTAGCTGCGCTATCACTCATTGATCCCGTCCTTCATTACGCATCGCGAGCTTTCCCCGCACCAAATCCGACAGGGCGTCGCGAACCGCTTGGGATTGAATCTCTTCGATCGCTTCGGTGACAAACGCCGAGATCAGCAAATTGCGCGCCGCCGCCTCATCAATGCCGCGCGTGCGTAAATAGAATAAAGCGTCCGCGTCCAGTTCGCCCACGGTGGCGCCGTGGCTGCATTTTACGTCGTCGGCGTAGATTTCCAGTTCCGGTTTGGAGTCGATTTCCGCACCGCGCGACAGCAACAGCGCCTTGTTAAGCTGAAAACCATCGGTTTTTTGCGCGTCCTTGCGCACCAGAATTTTACCCTGAAACACAGCGCGCGCGTCATTGTCCAGGACGCCCTTGTAGACTTCCCGGGACCGGCTGCCCGGTTTCGCGTGGTCAATAAATACCGTGTTGTCGATATGCTGTTTGCCGCCCCCCAGATAAGCGCCGTTGGCGCGGCATTCGATATGTTCGCCGCCAAGGCTTGCATGAATTTCGTTGCGCGCCAAAAGCCCGCCCGCCTGGTAGACGAAACCGTCATACGTCGAACGATCCTCAAGACGCAGCGTGGAATCGGCGATATGGTAGGCCTCGTCGCTTTCATCCTGAATCTTGTAATGGTTCAACACGGCATCGTCGCCAACCGCGAATTCGGCGACGCCATTGGAAAAATACGCGCCCTCGCCGACATGGCTTTCAA
>JABJJH010000428.1 GCA_018660965.1 Rhodospirillaceae bacterium
CCATCCAAGGCGAACCGTTCGACCTTCGCGGTTTCAACAAGCCTGTTCATGACGGCGACGGCGACGCCCTGCCCCGCCTCCTGAACCAGACGCGGCTTCAACGCCTCAAAAGTCGGCGGCGCCACGGTTCGATGATCTTCAACCTTGATAACGTGCCAGCCGAATTTCGTCTTAACCGGTTTCTGGGTAAATTCGCCTTTTTTAAGCACAAACGCGGCGTCCGCGAAGGGTTTAACCATGTCGGTGCGACCAAAATAACCCAAATCCCCGCCCTTCGACGCGCTGGGACCGGTAGAATATTTCTTCGCCGCCTCGGCGAAATCCATCCCGCCCTGCACATGCGCGATCAAATTCGTCGCGTCGACTTCCTTTTCCAGCAATATGTGGCGAGCATGTACTTCCTCGCGCGGTGGATTGCTGGCGAGGAACGCCTGATAACGCTCCTGCAATAATTCAGGCTTTAAATTCTTTTCGATCAACCGGTTCAGGTAGACCTCGCCAATCACCGCGTTCTCCAGCAATTTCATGCGGCGGATCACCTCGGCGTCCTTGGCGAGATTATGCTTGCGCCCCTGAATGATGAGCAACCGACGCTGGATCAAACGTTCAACCAGCTTTGGGTAAATTGCTTCCAAGCCTGTCTGCTTCACTTCATTGGGCAAGCTCTGGAAGGCCCTCAAAAGCTCGGTTCGGACAATAGTCTCGCCTTCGACCTTGGCGACGACGATGTCTTTCACCGTCTTGCCGCCACTCTGCGCCAGAACGGGTTGGGAAATCACGCCAATCGCGGCGATGGCGGCCGAATAAACGGCGATAAAAAGCTTGCGGGGCATTGTGGTGTCCTTTTGCCGGGAACCGTTAATTCGAGCGCGAACGGAGCTTCCGAACGCCTGAAAAGGGATAAACCAATTATCAAGCCAGGCACAAGGCCGGACTTGATCTCGAATGCGGGTTTGACCAATATTTTAGTGTGATAACAAGCATCCATGAGCCGCGCTGACGTTGACAGGCGCCCGCCGTCTGCTTATGTGACAGCATTAGTACATTATTATGACGCAAGTTTCCGGCGTTACCCCAACTTTCGAGGCTTTCATGATCGGCGGCATGCTCAAGCGGGTCTTCGGATCCACCAACGACCGTATCGTCAAATCGTTGCAAGATACGATCGCCAAGGCCAATGCGCTTGAAGCTGAAGTCGAACCACTTTCCGACGAAGACCTAAAAGGCCGGACCGACTGGCTCCGCCAGCGTATCGCCGACGGCGAGACCCTGGACGACATCGCCATGGACGCCTTCGCAACCGTGCGAGAGGCGGCGAAACGGACGCTCGGTCAACGCCATTTCGACGTTCAGCTCATGGGTGGGCTGGTTCTGCATCAGGGCCAAATCACCGAAATGAAAACCGGCGAAGGTAAAACGCTTGTCGCGACCCTGCCGGTTTACCTGAACGCCCTGGAAGGCAAGGGCGTTCATGTCGTCACGGTCAACGACTATCTCGCCCAGCGGGATTCGGAATGGATGGGGCAAGTCTACCGGTTCCTTGGCCTGACCGTCGGGTGCATCGTACACGGTTTGAACGACGAAGAACGACGCCAACAATACGCCGCCGATATTACCTACGGCACCAATAACGAATTCGGTTTCGACTATCTGCGCGACAACATGAAGTTCGAAATCGAAGAATTGGCGCAACGGGAATTCAATTTCGCCATCGTCGATGAAGTCGATTCAATCTTGATCGATGAAGCCCGCACGCCGTTGATCATTTCCGGACCGACCGACGATTTTTCGGAAATGTATTTCAAGGTCGACAAGCTTATCCCCTTGCTGAATTCTGAAGATTACACCAAGGACGAAAAACAACGGAACGTCTCCCTGACCGAACAGGGCTCGCAGCACATCGAAGATCTGGTGGCGGAACATGGGCTGTTGGAAGGCGACAATCTTTACGACGCCTCCAACGTTTCGCTGGTCCACCATGTGAACCAGGCCTTACGGGCACATGCCTTGTTCCAGCGCGACACCGATTACATCGTGCAGAACGACAAGGTCGTCATCATCGACGAATTCACGGGCCGGATGATGGAAGGCCGCCGCTTTTCCGAAGGCTTGCATCAGGCGCTCGAAGCCAAGGAAGGCGTCACCGTTCAGCAGGAAAACCAGACGCTCGCCTCCATCACCTTCCAGAACTATTTCAGGCTGTACCCTAAACTTGCAGGCATGACCGGCACCGCCATCACGGAAGCCGGAGAATTCGCTGAAATCTATGGTCTGGAAGTCGTCGAGATGCCGACGAACCAAGAGATGGTCCGCGACGATATGCATGACGAGGTGTATCGCACCAATCGGGAAAAATACGACGCGATCATCCTGCAAATATTGGAATGCCATAAGCGAAACCAACCGGTCCTCGTTGGCACAATTTCAATCGAAAAATCCGAAGAATTGTCCGATGTCCTCAAAAAACAAAAAATAAAACACAACATCCTGAACGCCCGGAACCATGAACAGGAAGCGTTTATCATCGCCGAGGCCGGAATCCCCGGCGCAGTGACCATCGCCACCAACATGGCCGGGCGCGGCACCGATATTCAGCTTGGCGGCAATTTGGAAATGCGGTTGCTCCGTGAGCTGGCGAATGTTGAATCACCGGAAAAACGTGCGCAACTGACCGAAGCCATCACAGCTGAAATCGAACAGAAGAAACAAGTCGTCCTTGAAGCTGGTGGATTGTTTGTCCTGGGCACAGAACGCCATGAGTCGCGCCGGATCGACAATCAGTTGCGTGGTCGCGCCGGTCGGCAGGGAGACCCGGGCGGCTCCAAGTTTTTCGTCAGCCTCGAAGACGATTTGATGCGGATTTTCGGTTCGGAACGCATGGATGGCATGCTGCAGAAGCTTGGTCTGGAAGACGGCGAGGCCATTGTTCATCCCTGGATCAACAAGGCCCTGGAAAAAGCACAGGAAAAAGTCGAAGCGCGTAACTTCGATATTCGCAAGCAGTTGCTCAAATACGACGACGTGATGAACGACCAGCGAAAGGTCATTTATGAGCAACGCAAGGATTTGATGCGCGCGGCGGACGTGCAGGAAGACGTCACGGAAATGCGCCATGGCGTCATCGAAGATATTGTCACCGCCAGCATTCCGGCCAATGCCTATGCCGAACAGTGGGATGTGGAGGCGCTTCATGTCGAATGTCTGCGCATCTTCGGTCTCGACTTGCCTATCCAAGAGTGGGCCAAGGAAGAAGGCATCGCCGATCAGGAGATTCAGGAGCGGATCAACGATGAAGTGACCCGCAAATTAGCGCTTAAAGCCGCGAATTATGGGTCGGACCTAATGCGCATGGCGGAAAAGAGCCTGTTGCTCCAAATCGTCGATCAGTCCTGGAAGGAACACCTTCTTCAACTCGATCATTTACGACAGGGCATCGGCTTACGCGCCTACGGGCAACGCGACCCGCTCAATGAATACAAAACCGAAGCCTTCACGCAGTTTCAGCACATGATGGATCGCGTTCGCGAAGCGGTGACAAGCGTCCTTTGCCATATCGAATTGCAGGCCGCGGCGCCGGAAACAGAAATGTTCTCGCGCCAGGAACAACCGATGGCCGAAGAGCATGATTCGCCCGAAGCCGCATTAGGCGGCGGAGATGCGGTAATAACGACCGTTCGCCACCGTACAGCGGAAAATGCCGATCCTGACGATCCCTCAACGTGGGGAAAAGTGCAGCGAAACGCGACGTGCCCCTGCGGATCGGGCAAGAAATATAAACATTGCCACGGGCGTCTGTAGCTCGACTTTAGGAACAGCGCGATCCTGCTACGACGATTAAACCGCCCCAACCCGGCCAATCGCCAGGAATTTGTCTGCTCTGTGCATACGTAGCCACGCTCCATCACGGCTCATCAAAGCCGCCAGGGCTTTTTGCATGGCGTCGCCCACCGCATCAATCGCCTGTTCCGGGTCCCGATGCGCGCCGCCAACCGGTTCCGGCACGATTTCATCGATAACGCCCAATTCCAGAATGTCCCGCGCGGTTAGTCGAAGCGATTGCGCCGCCGTTTTCGCTTCGTCGGTGCTGCGCCATAATATCGACGAACAGGCCTCGGGCGCGATAACCGAATAAATGCCATGCTCCAGCATGAGCACGGTGTTTGCAGCCGCGAGCGCGACAGCGCCGCCAGACCCACCTTCCCCGATGATCACGCTAATGATCGGCGTATTCAAGGATAGGCAGGTCTCGATCGAACGCGCGATCGCTTCGGCCTGACCGCGCTCTTCCGCGCCGACGCCGGGATACGCGCCGGTTGTATCGACAAAAGTTAAAACCGGAAGGCGAAACCGTTCCGCGAGTTTCATCAACCGCTGGGCTTTTCGGTACCCTTCGGGGCGCGCCATCCCAAAATTATGATGCACGCGCGATTGTGTCTCAGCGCCTTTTTCGGTGCCAATAACAACGCAGGCATAGCCGCGAAACCGGCCAATCCCACCGATGATCGCCTTGTCATCGGCATAGGACCTGTCGCCCGCCAGAGGTGTGAAGGAGTCAACCAACCGTTCGATATAATGCACGCAATGGGGACGGTCGGGATGCCGCGCGACCTGAACCTTCTGCCATGGATCAAGATTTCCATACGCGTTGCGCAACAGGCGGTCAGCCTCGGTTTCGAGTTTGGACACCTCATCAACGATATTGATTTCACCAGAATCCGAAAGGTGACGCAGTTCCTCTATCTTGCCTTCAAGTTCCGCGATAGGTCGTTCGAAATCCAAAAATGTTCGCATCGAGTCAACGCCTGCAAAGTGGGTCGCGCGTTCCTATCATAGTCCCCCGCAAAAGGAAAATGGACGGTCCGTTATTGCTTTGACAACGGATGCGCGTCGCTCACCAATGACTTCAATCGCTCGTCGAGCACATGGGTGTAAATTTGCGTCGTCGATATGTCGGCGTGCCCCAACAGTTTCTGGACGCTGCGCAAATCCGCCCCATTGGCGAGAAGGTGGCTGGCGAAGGCGTGCCGCAGGACATGCGGGCTTACCTTTGATGAATCCAGACCGGCGGCAACCGCCAAATGTTTCAAAATCTGACCAAACCGCTGACGCGTCAAGTGACCGTCGGCGCCTCGGGATGGAAACAGATACGGACTATCTTCTCCCTCTCTCATGAAATGGCGCCGCACCGTTTTGTATGCGGCCAACGCTTGAATCGCCGGCGCGCTCAAGGGTACGAGACGCTCTTTATCACCCTTGCCGCGAACAATCAGGAAGTCCCGCTCCCGCGCGCACGCGGCGTAGGGCATGGAGACAAGCTCCGACACCCGAAGCCCCGTGGCGTACAACAACTCCAACATTGCGGCCAGCCGGAGGCCGTCAGGTCCCGATTCACCATGCGCCTTGTCGAGCAACAAGGCGACATCCTCCATGGAAAGAACCTTCGGCAATGGTCGTCCTTGCCGGGGACTATCGATCACCCGGGTCGGGTCGTCGGGTCGAATCCCTTCGGAAACCAGGAATCGATAATATTGACGCAAGGACGATAGCCGTCGCGCGGCAGTGCTGGGGGAAGCTTTTCGATTGGGCCCCTGGGATAAATACTCACGGATTTGATCGGTGGAAACCGAATCGGCGACCGCCCCAAGGCGATTGAGGTAACCGTGATAAGCGTTGAGGTCGCGTTCGTAGGCCGCAATCGTATTGGCGGCGGCGCCGCGCTCC
>JABJJH010000003.1 GCA_018660965.1 Rhodospirillaceae bacterium
CGGCAGTCAGGTTCTGACCGGCATTCCCCGGGTCTTGCAACTGCGCACCGATCCGCGTCTGGCGATGGACAGCCATATCTGGCCGTTCGAAACCGGGCTGGCCCACGACCCGCGCGCGCGCATCATTTTCGCCGAAGTTTATCCCTCGCTGTTGACCCCGGCGCCGGAACCCGGTCAGGTAAAAGACGCGCGTCAGGTTCGGACCACGGCTGAACACTTTGCGGCGTTGGACGCCCAAGACGAATTGGAGCCGTTGTTCGGCGGCGACCCGGATCTCGATGAAGCCGAACGGAACGCCATCGTGCAGGAAGAAGCCTGGATTTTGGGCGTAACGGAGCCGCTTTGACATGACGAAGCCCCGATACGATTACCTGCGCGACCCGGCGGAAATTTATCGCCAATCGTTCAAGGTCGCCCGGCGGGAAGCGAATTTCGACGCTGTTCCGGACGACTTGACCGATGTCGCGATGCGCCTGATCCACGCCACAGGCATGCCTGACATCATCGAAGGCCTCGCCACATCGCCCGGCGCAGGCGCGGTGGGCCGGGACGCCCTGAACGGCGGCGCGCCGGTCCTCGCCGATGTGGAAATGGTGGCGCAGGGGATCACGCGCGCGCGCCTGCCCCGCCAAAACGACATCATCTGCACACTCAACGACGAGCGAACCCCTGCGCGCGCCGCCAAACTTGAAACCACGCGCTCGGCGGCGGCGGTCGACTTCTGGACGCCGTGGCTGGACGGCGCCGTGGTCGCCATCGGCAACGCGCCGACCGCGCTGTTTCATCTGCTTGAAATGCTGGGCGACGGAGGCCCCAAGCCCGCCCTGATTCTGGGCTTCCCGGTCGGCTTCATCGGCGCGGCGGAATCCAAGGCGGCGCTGATTGACAATTCGTTCGGCGTCCCCTTCATCGCGATGAAGGGCCGTCGCGGCGGCAGCGCCATGGCGGCGGCGGCGGTCAATGCGTTGGCGCAACCCGTAAAAAACGACGCGACGCCATGACGCCCTGGCTCACCATCATCGGCATCGGTGAAGACGGGTACGACGCGCTCACGCCCGCCGCCCGCGCGCTGATTGACGGCGCCGAAATTTGCTATGGCGGCGCCCGGCACCTGGCGATGCTGCCGACGGACCACCCCGTTGAACCGCGCCGGTGGCGCACACCGTTGCGCGACACCTTCGCCGACATCAAGGCGCTGGAAGGCCGCCGCATCGTCGTGCTGGCCACCGGCGACCCGATGAATTTCGGCATTGGCGCAACGCTGTTTCGGGAGTTCCGCGACGCCTTCGGACCCGAAGCGCTCGCCATCCTGCCATCGCCCAGCGCCTTTTCACTCGCCGCCGCCCGTCTGGGATGGTCGCTTCCCGAAACCGCCTGCCTGTCCATCCATGGCCGTCCCCTGGCGGCCCTGACCCTGCACATCGCGCCCGGCGCCAAGCTGTTGATCCTGTCGGAGAACGAAAATTCACCCGCCGATGTGGCCGCTCTGCTGCGCCAGCGCGGGTTTGGCGACAGCGCGGTCTGCGTGCTGGAACATCTGGGCGGCGCGGGTGAAACGATTCGCCATTCAATCGCCGACGAAATTGGGGACGGCAAAAAGTCCGCCAAGCTGAACACCATCGCGGTCAACTGCGTCGCCGGGCCCAACGCGCAGTATTACAGCCGAACCGCCGGTCTTCCCGACGACGCCTATGAACATGACGGCCAGTTGACCAAACAGGCCGTTCGCGCCGCGACCCTAGCGTCGCTGGCCCCGCGACCGGGCGCGCAATTGTGGGATATCGGGGCCGGGTGCGGATCGGTCGCCATCGAATGGATGCGTGCTGGCGGCGCCGCTGTGGCGGTTGAACGCAACGCGGATCGTCGCGCCATGATCGCGCGCAACGCGGCATCGCTTGGCGTTCCGGAATTGGAAATTATCGGCGGCGACGCACTTGACGTTCTGCCGACCCTGGTTGCGCCCGACGCGGTGTTTGTCGGGGGGGGGCTTTCCCGCGACACCCTGTTGGCGAATTGCCATGCGGCGCTGGCCCCGGGGGGTCGGCTGGTCGCCAACGCGGTGACGCTTGAAGGCGAAGCGGCGTTGGCGACGGCGTTCAACGACTGGGGCGGGTCGTTGACCCGGATCGCCGTCTCCAAGGCCAGGCCGGTCGGACGATTGCACGGCTGGGACCCGGCGATGCCAGTGACGCATTACGCGGTGACGAAATCATGACCGGCATACTGCATGGCACACTCCATGGGGTGGGCGTCGGCCCCGGCGACCCCGAACTTATCACCCTCAAGGCGCTGCGCATCCTTCAGAGCGCGCCGGTGATCGCCTGGCCCGCGCCGTTGCAGGGCGATTCCATGGCGCGCGCCATCGCGGCGCCGCATATCGACGCGCGCAATCCCGGCGACGAACCCGTGGAAATCGCCATTCGCATGCCAATGGTCGCCGAACGATTTCCCGCGCAAAATGTTTATGACGATGCCGCCCGCGACATCGCCAACCATCTCGACGCCGGGCGGGACGTCGCGGTTCTGTGCGAAGGCGACCCGTTCTTCTATGGGTCGTTCATGTATCTGTTTGGCCGCCTGGCGGAACATTATCCAGTCGAAGTGACGCCCGGCATTTCATCCCTGACGGCCAGCGCCGCCGCCTTGGCAGCCCCCCTCGCCGCGCGCAACGACGTGTTGAGCGTGTTGCCCGCGCCCTTGCCCGAAACCGAATTAAAACAGCACCTGCAGGACTCCGACGCCGTCGCGATCATCAAGATCGGCGCCCATCTGGATAAAATAAAAACCGTACTAATGGAGTTGAACCTGTTGGAAAACGCCCGTTATGTTGAACACGCGACCATGGCCACGCAAACCGTGCGGCGCCTCGCCGACATTGAATCAGCGCCCTATTTTTCGATGATCCTGGTGCATAAACGCCAGAACGCCTGGCGGGAAAATTAAATTCATGACCATCGCGATCATCACCCTCGACGCGCGTGGATTAACCTTGGCGCGCAAACTCGCCGCAGCCCTGCCCGACGCGACGACGCATCGTCTGGCGGGCCGCGCGCCGAAGGGCGACGAATGTCCCAGCGACATCGTCTTCGAAAACGCGATGGACCATCTGCGCGCCGTGTTCGCTGCAGGAACCACAATCGTCGGCGTCTGCGCCGCCGGAATTCTTATCCGCGCGCTGGGACCGCATGTGTCCGACAAGCGCCGCGACCCACCGGTGCTGGCTGTCAGCGGGGACGGAGCCGCCATTGTCCCGCTGATCGGCGGACACCACGGCGCCAATGATCTGGCCCGGCGGATTGAGGTGATCACCGGCGGCGTCGCGGCGATCACGACCGCCAGCGATGGCGCGTTCGGGTTCGCGCTGGACGACCCGCCCGACGGATGGCGCATCGAAAACCCCGATCAACTTAAACCCACAGCCGCTGCATTGTTGGCGGGCGAGGCCGTTTCCTTGACCGTGGAATGTGGATCCGCCGACTGGCTCGGCGATGAACCATGGACGAAAGACGCGGCGCGAACGGTGCGGGTCACCGACAGGGCCGACGCCGAAACGGAGACTGATTTGGTGCTGCGGCCGCCGGTGCTGGCGCTGGGCGTTGGCTGCGAACGCAATGTGGGGTTTGATGAACTGCGCGACCTCGTTCACAAAACCCTGCGCGACGCCAATTTGTCGCCGAACGCGGTGGCCTGCGTCGCGTCCATCGATTTGAAATCGGATGAAGCCGCCGTTCTGGCGCTGGCGCAAGAGTTGGGGCGGCCCGCCCGGTTTTTCACCGCCGCCGAACTGGAGGCGGAATCACCGCGCCTGAAAACACCGTCCGACATAGTATTCCGGGAAACCGGGTGTCACGGGGTCAGCGAAGGCGCCGCGTTGGCGGCGGCGGGGTCGGACTCCGAACTCATCGTCGCCAAGACGAAATCCGCCCGCGCGACTTGCGCCATCGCACGCGCAACCGACAACATCGACGCGCACGCCGTCGGCCAGGCGCGCGGCGTTCTGGACGTTGTCGGGATCGGCCCTGGCGATGCCGCTTGGCGGACACCCGACGCCAGCCACGCCATCGCGCGCGCCGATTCGGTGGTCGGCTACAGCCTGTACCTGGACATCGTGGCCGACATTATGAAACCCGGCGCGCGCGTCGATTCCGAACTGGGCGCGGAAGAAGACCGGGTGCGCCACGCGCTCGACCTTGCCGCCAATGGTGGTCGCGTCGCGCTGGTGTCTTCCGGAGACGCCGGAATTTACGCACTGGCCACCCTGGTTTTCGAACTTCTGGAGACATCCGACGATCCGCGATGGAACCGGATCGCGATCAACGTCATCCCCGGCGTTTCCGCCATGCAGGCGGCCGCCGCGCGCGCGGGTGCGCCCCTGGGTCATGATTTCTGTGCCGTCTCACTGTCGGATTTGTTGACGCCGCGCGATGTCATCCTGCAACGTCTGGGGGCGGCGGCGTCCGCCGGATTCGTAACTGCCTTGTATAATCCGCAAAGCCGCACCCGGCGCATTTTGCTGGACGAGGCGCGGAAAATTTTCATGAACGCCCGGCCCGCCGATACGCCTGTCGTCATCGCGCGTAATCTGGGCCGCGCCGACGAATCGGTCACGCTCACGACCTTGTCGGACTTCGATCCAGGCGCCGTCGATATGTTGACCATCGTGATCCTCGGCGGCGCGGATACGAAAACCATCAAACGCGGCGCCACGCGTTGGACATACACGCCCCGAGGCTATGGCGTAACAGAAGGAAGAAAATCGTGACGGTGCATTTCATCGGCGCCGGTCCCGGCGCATCCGACTTGATCACGGTTCGCGGGTTGAAATTAATTCAACGCTGCCCCGTCGTTTTATACGCGGGCTCCCTGGTGCCGCCGGAGATTGTCGCCGAAGCGGCGCCGGATGCGCGGATCATCGACACCGCGCCGATGAATTTAGAAGAAATTATCGATGAATTCGCGCATGCCCACGCGCAGGAGCTGGATGTCGCGCGGGTGCATTCCGGCGACCCGTCGCTTTACGGCGCCATCGCGGAACAAATGCGCAGGCTCGACGCCCTGGACATCGAATACGATGTGACCCCCGGCGTGCCCGCCTTCGCCGCCGCCGCCGCCGCGTTGAAAACAGAGTTGACCGCGCCAGCGGTGTCCCAAACTGTCATTCTGACCCGAACGGCGGTACGCGCATCGGCCATGCCGGACGGCGAATCGCTGGAAAACCTGGCCAAAAGCCGGGCGACCCTGGCGATCCATCTGTCGGTGAACAATCTGGCCAAGGTCGTACGCGACTTGACCCCGGCCTATGGCGCGGATTGTCCGGTTATTGTCGCCTATCGCGTTTCCTGGCCCGACGAACAGTTTCTGCGCGGCACGTTGTCCACGATCCGGCCGCTGGTGAAGGCGTCCGGTATTACGCGCACCGCATTAATTCTGGTTGGCCCCGCACTCGACATCAACCCGGTGGACCTTGGCGCCGCACACGACAGTCGCCTTTACGCCGCCGATCACCATCATGTGCTGCGGCCCCGAGCGAACGCCAACCAGACGAACGCCAAAAAGTAATCCTGAACGGTCATTCGCGCGCGCCGGCTTTTTCCAACACCCGTCGCACCGTGCGGTTGCGCCCTTCGTCGGACCAACTCAAGGCGCCCCGACCGGTATAGTCCAGCGTGGTTGCGTCCGCGCCACTGTCCAATAACAACTGCACCACGTCGAGCAGCCCGCTTTTCGCCGCAAGCATCAGCGGGGACTGGCCATATTTGTTCTGCACGTTCGGCGCGGCGCCCGCTTCGAGCAATATTTCAACGACGCTGTATTCACCGCCCGCCGCCGCCGCCGCAAGCGCGGTCAGGCCAAAAGCATCCTTTTGATCTACATGCGCTCCTGCTTCAATCAACATCGTGACGATATCCTCTGAACCCGTCAGCGCGCCATAAATCA
>JABJJH010000513.1 GCA_018660965.1 Rhodospirillaceae bacterium
GACGACCCAAGCCCGGATAGAGCGGGCAGGTCGCCATTATGGTGCATTTCCAGCCCTTCACGGACACCCTGGTCCTGAAACACGGCGCGCACGGCGGGGTGAATGATCTCTTCATTATTGTCCGCGAGTTCGATTCTCGAATAGACGATGCGGTGTTTGTATTCAAAAAACGGCGGCAGGCGCCGAAGGCTGATATAGCAGTATCGGTTAATGGCCGTGCCAATCACCGCGCCGGCATGTTCGTTAAACCACAGCGGGTAGTCCGTGCCGCCTCCAAACAGCGATATACGAAAAGGCGTTCGGGTGATTATCAAGGGCCTGGCCTTTCTTCCAGCAACCGGCGGCGCAGCCGGTGCTTGGTGATGTCGGTTATGGAGTTGGCGGTTTCGACGCCGAATTTCTGCGCGACCATGTCCAGATAGCGTTTCGTGGAAAAGTATTCGTGGAAGGCGTCATCTCGGAACCCCAGCACGTCGGTCGCCGACACATGGTCGGTCGGCAATGGCGTGCAATCATGGCTGTGCTGAGAATATCCGCTCCAAAGTTCCGGTAACGCCCAATCCTGCTCGACGGCGTGTGTGTAGAGTTGCGAACCCGGATAGGCCATCGCGGAATAAAAATTGACGAATTCGCAATTCAGTTCCTTGGCGAGGTCCAGCGTCTGCCGCATCGTCGCCAAATCGTCGTCAGGCAGGCCGAAGATGTAATTTCCGATAACGCTGATGTCGGCCATCTGAATGCGTCGCACGATGTCGCGGATATCGTCCTGGGTGAAGGATTTTTCCGCGCCGTCGCGAACATGTTCGCTGCCCGACTCGATTCCGAGCGCAAGCCACCGGATGCCCGCCGATCGCAACAGCGCCAGCATGTCCGGCTTGACCGTGTCGATGCGCGCATAGGCCCAGATGTTGAGCTCCCCGGCATATGGTTTTTCGGCGAGCAGTTCGCAGATGCGGGTCACATGACGGTCGTTCAGCACGAACATTTCGTCGATGATCTTGATCGTCTTGACGCCGTATTCGCGATACAGCAGGTCGATTTCCGCGACCACATTTTCCGGTTTGCGCATGCGGTATCGGTTAACGCCGAAGGGTGCGTTGATGCAGCAAAACGTGCAGCGATACGGGCACCCAAGGCTGGTGTAAATCGACGCGTAGGGCTGCCGGGTGTCCAGCGCCCCGAAACATTGCCAGTTATGGGCGCGGTAGCGGTCCATGGGCAGCAAATGCCAGACATTGCCGTGCAGTTCCTGGTCGAGGTCGCGGGTCAGCGGGGCGGCTGGGTTGTTGCGAATGTCGTCGCCGTCGCGCCATACAAGCCCCTCGACGTTGGAATAATCGGGGGGGAAATCGGGTTCTTCGGGATCGTCTTGCAGGACGTCGAGCAATTGCCGGATCGTTGCCGGTCCTTCGCCGTTGCAGGCCCAGTCGATGCGCTCTTCGGCCATTGTGCGTTCCGGCAACGCCGAGACATGACCGCCGACGATGATGATCTTGCGGTCCGCCTCGCCATCTTTGATCGCGGCGCAGGCGGCGCTCGCGGCCATCATCTGCTGGGTGGAGGCGGAAGGCTGGTGCCCGAACACGACCATGCCGACGAGCCGTGGGTCGCGGCGCCGCACTTCCTCGGCGACATTTTCCTCGTTCCAGTTCATGGCTTCGGAATCGATGATTTCGACGGAATAGCCATGATCTAGAATGTGGCCCGCGATCAGACGACACCACAGCGGCGGCTCCACGGCGGTTAAATCAGCGCCGAGTTGTTGGTATATTTTCTCCCGCCCGCCGGGGTTGATGAGCAACAGGTCAAGCCGTTCGGGCATCGGTTCGCTGTTTCCCTGGTTCATGCGACGATTTCGTCGAGAATTTCATGCACGCGCTTGAGTTGCGGCGTCAGATCGAACGGATGGTTGCCGACGAAAAATCCGTAATCATGGGCGATCTCGGCGTTTTTCACGTCACCGACGATGTCGTAATCGTAATAGCGAATGACGTCGTGGCGGGGAAAACAGCCACCGGTGATGATTCTGTAACCGATATCGCCGTCGCGCAACGCCGAGAACACTTTTTCGCGGTCTGGTTTGCGATCCGGGTTCAGGATGATGGGGAAACAGAAACTTGAATTGGCCCCGTTTTCCCGCTGGATGATGAAGCGTGGATCATCCGCGAACAGCGATTGGAAATACGCCAGATTACGCCGCCGCGCCTTCGTCATTTCCGGCAACTTCTTAAGTTGCACGAGTCCGATGGCGCCGGACATTTCGATGGATCGAACATTGTAGCCGGGCAGGACGAAACGATAGGCCTCAAAGAAATCGTCGCCGCGGCCTTCGAAAATCGGCGAGTCGGCGGGAAGGTCTCGGGTCCAGCCATGCGCGCGAATGCTGCGCAGAAGATGGTCGTATTCTTCGTCGTCGGTCACCACCATGCCGCCTTCCATGGTGGAAATATGGTGCGAGAAGAAAAAACTGTGCGTCGCCATGTCGCCGAAGCTTCCCGCCTTGCGGCCATTCAGCTCGGCGTCCAGCGATTCACAATTGTCTTCGAAGAAGTAGAGCCCGTGCCGGTCGGCGAAGTCGCGCATGACGTCCAGCGCGGCGGGGTTGCCCAGAATACTGACCCCGACAATCATGCGGGTGCGGTCGGTCAGCGCGGCTTCCAGCATGCTGCAATCCATGTTCAACGTGTCCAGTTCGACATCGACGAACTTCAGGCGCAAACCGTATTGCTGCAAGGGGTGATAGGTGGTGCTCCAGGAGACGGCGGGCACGATGACTTCGTCCCCGGGGCGCAGCGGATTTTCCTTGCGAAAACAATAGCTGGCGATTGCGATTAAATTGGCCGAGGAGCCGGAATTGACCATGACCCCGTAACGGCGCCCAAGGTATTTGGCGAACGCGGCTTCGAATTCCGCAACCTTGGGGCCCATGGTGTAGCGATCCGATTCAATGACGGCTTGAATCGCCGCTATTTCTTCCTGATCCCAATTCGAAACCGCCAATTCGTAAAACAATGCCGATCCTTTTCGTGCGAGACGTTAAAATGGACCCCGGAATTGGGCCTGATACGCCAGCTTGGCGCGTTCCGGGTCCGGTCGCCATTCCGCCGCGCCGGGACGCAGCATTTCATGCGCGGCCTGGGCGATGGTGACCGGATTTGGATAAAAGTAATCTTCCAGCACCGGTGTCGTCGGACAGGTCGTCGGCGCGTAGCCCA
>JABJJH010000057.1 GCA_018660965.1 Rhodospirillaceae bacterium
AGCGGCAAAACCGTCGTGGCTTTGTTCATGATGTTGAACACCATCGAGTGCGGCGGTCAGGCTGCGATCATGGCCCCGACGGAAATACTGGCGCGCCAGCATTTGGAAACACTATCAACGCTATCCAAAGACGCCGGCGTTCGGGTGCTGTTGCTCACGGGCCGTGACCGGGGCGCTGCGCGCGAAACAAAACTCGCTGCATTGGCGAACGGCGACGTCGACATACTGGTAGGAACGCACGCGTTGTTTCAGGACGATGTGATTTTCAGTGATTTGCGCGCTGCCGTTATTGACGAGCAACACCGGTTCGGCGTCCATCAACGTTTGCTGTTATCGCAAAAGGGCGATGGGGTCGATACATTGGTCATGACGGCGACGCCGATCCCGCGATCCCTCACCCTTACCGCGTTTGGTGATCTGGACGTGTCGCGCTTAACCGAGAAGCCACCGGGCCGGACACCGGTTGTCACTCGCATCATGTCAATGGACAGGCACGCCGACGTGATCGACGCGCTAGATCGCGCACTGGTGGACAACGCTAAAATTTATTGGGTGTGCCCCTTGGTGGAGGAAAGCGAAACTCTGGACCTTGCTGCTGCGGAGGAACGTTTCACTGAACTGAATACGCGTTTCAAAGGCGTGGCGGCATTGGCGCATGGTCAAATGAAAAATGCGGAAAAAGATGAGGCCGTGGCGCGCTTTGCGGATGGCGACGCTAGAATTCTGGTCGCCACCACGGTGATTGAGGTCGGCGTGGACGTGCCGGACGCCACCGTCATGGTGATCGAACACGCGGAACGCTTTGGCTTGGCGCAATTGCATCAACTCCGGGGTCGGATCGGGCGCGGCGAACGCCCATCCACATGCCTGTTGCTGTATGGGCAACCCTTGACCGAGACGGCGCGGGCTCGATTGAAAATCGTACGTGAAACGGAAGACGGCTTTCGCATCGCCGAAGAAGATTTGAAAATCCGCGGCGCCGGTGAAATGCTGGGAACACGGCAGAGCGGCATGCCGCAATTCAAGATTGCCGACATCGCCTTTCATGGAGATTTACTCGCAACGGCCCGCAATGACGCGCGTCTTATTCTCGAACGAGACCCGGAATTAAAAACGCAGCGCGGTGAAGCGCTGCGAGTGCTGCTTTACCTGTTCGAACGTGACGCCGCCGTTCTCAATCTTCGTTCTGGCTAATGGGGGAAGGGCGTTTTTCCCGCAAGACATCTTGCTGTTCGTAGGTTTCGGCGGAAACCTGAGGCGTTGCGCGTTCTAGTGCGCTGCGCCTATCCGGCGGCGTGACAATACCGCCTGAAATCACCATCTTCACGGCTTCCTCGACACTCATATCCAGAATTACAATGTCTTTCCCGGGTACGAAAAGTAGAAAACCGGAGGTCGGGTTTGGCGTTGTCGGTATGAAAACGTTGACGACCTCCTCACGCACCAGGCTTTGAACTTCACCTTCCGTGGTTCCCGTAATGAAACCAATCGCCCATATTCCCCGCCTTGGGTATTCAATCAACACCGCCTGACGAAACGCGTTTGACTGTTGCTTTAGGACGGTTTCCAGAATTTGTTTTATGGCGCTGTACACACTACGAACGACCGGCATTTGCGCCAGAATTCGTTCCCCGAAAGACACGACCATGCGGCCCAGGAACCCCGCGGTCAGGGCGCCAATCAGAGTGATGGCGATGAAAAGTATAAGAAGGCCCAACCCGGGGAGGCCAATTTCAAACCCAATTGTTTCACGTAAATAGGTGTCTGGATTCCAATGCTCCGGAATCATCGGCACGATATTCCGGTCCACGAGTTCGATAAACCACCAGGCCACAGCGAAAGTAATTGCGAGCGGCGCGGTCACCAAGGCGCCAGCCAGAAAATAAGCGCGAATTTTGGGAAATAAATTAAATCGACGCCGCCTTAACCTGCGACGCGCTTCCTGACGCCTGGAACTTTCCAGTTTTGGGGCCATGACAGGCTTTCCGGGTTAATTCGAATGAATGTTCTAAGCGGTGCGAGTCATGCCCGTGAACCGTGACAAACGCCAGCATTAGTTGGCGTTGTGTCGTGAATAAACGATAAAGTGACCCAACTCTGTAATACGCGGAAATTAAGGAGATTTCATGTCGCCACCCCCCAAGTCAACGAGTTCGGTCAAATATGAAACATCCGGGCCAAATCCAAAATTAATAGCGTTGGCGACGGCGACGCCGAAACACAAAATGCGCCAAGCTGACATTGAAACGCTTGGAGAAGCCATTTTTGCGGATCGCGCAGCGGAATTCGATCGAATGCGGGGCATTTACACCAACGCCGGGATCGACACTCGATATTCCTGCGTCGGGCTCGATTGGTACGGGCGCGATCACAGTTGGCCCGAACGAAATAATCTTTACATCGAAAACGCGGTGTCGCTATTGCGTCAATCAGCGCTGGCCTGCCTGGCTCAGGCGGGGCTGGAACCTGCCGATGTCGATGGTCTCGTGACGGTATCAACAACCGGGGTCGCCACCCCCAGTCTGGATGCGCTGCTGATGAACGAATTACCGTTTCGAAACGATTTACAACGTTTACCAATCTTCGGGCTAGGGTGCGCCGGGGGCGTTCTCGGATTAGGGCGCGCCGCAACGTTGGCCAAAGCCCAACCAGGGTCACGTTGGCTGGTTCTGGTTGTCGAGCTATGTGGGTTGACGTTCCGCAATCAAGACAAATCCAAGAGCAACATCGTCGCGACCGCGCTGTTTGGCGATGGCGCGGCGGCGGCGTTACTATCCAGCGCCGGAGATGGTCCGGAGATTGAAGATTCGGGTGAGCACACATGGCCCGACACGCTCGACGTTATGGGGTGGCGCTTAAAGAATGACGGTTTCGGTGTGTTGTTTCACCGCGATATCCCAGATTTGGTTCGGCGAGACATGCGGGGCGCCGCATCAAATTTTCTCGAACGTACAGGCCAATCCCTCTCCGATATTGATCATTTCGTCGTGCATCCCGGCGGCGCCAAGGTAATCGACGCCATGCAGGATGCGTTTGACACACAGCCCGACGCTTTGGACGATGCGCGTAGCGTTCTACGGGATTACGGCAATATGTCCGCGGCGACCGTTCTGTTCGTGCTGGAACGAACGCTGAAACGCGGCGCTTCAGGTCGGTTTTTAATGTCGGCGCTCGGTCCCGGATTCACCGCAGGATTTCTCACCATGACCCAAAACCGCTCGTCATGACGGCGATCACCCTTGGAATTATTTTCCTGGTGATCGCTCAACGTTTGTTGGAACTGGTTCTGGCGCGACGCAACACCAAACGCCTGATTTCGCGGGGCGCGCGGGAGGTGGGCGCGGCGCATTATCCGTTGGTTATTGCTGTCCACGCCGGATGGCTCATTGCGCTGGTTAGCCTGGCGCCGTCAGTAACTCAGATCAATTGGTGGCTGCTCGGCGTCTTTGGGCTGTTCCAATGCGGTCGGGTATGGGTGCTAACCAGCCTTGGCCCTTATTGGACGACGAGAATCATAACCATGCCGGACGTCCCCCTGGTGCGGCGCGGCCCGTACCGTTGGTGTCGTCACCCCAATTACGTTATCGTCATTGGGGAAATAGCTCTGTTGCCGTTGACGTTTGGACACCTCAAAACCGCCGTCGTGTTTACAGGTTTAAATGCGGTCATATTGACTTGGCGTATTCACGTCGAAAACAAGTCGTTATCGGAACGAAAAAAAGCCTGTTGTGGCCATCAAAACGGGTAATTTTCACCTGTCCTGTAGGAGAAGGGAAGCCGATTTGTTATTCATTAAGGCGCAGGTTAACCGGCGATGGTATTATGCCGCCACGCGAGGCCAATTGTGTCAGCGTGAAAATTAGGCGAAAATAACCTATGAACGACGCGCAAATAAACGATCTGACGATGATTTCGCTGCTATCCGATGTAACGGCGGCGGGGCGCGCCGCGTTGGAGAAACGCTGCCGATGGCGTCATTACGACCCACATGAATTGATTATTGATCGCCAAAGCACTTCCCAAGACATATTTTTCATCGCCGAGGGAAAGGTGAGAATCGTCAACTATTCCATGTCGGGACGCGAGGTGGCGTTCGACGACATCGGCGTTGGCGCGCATTTTGGAGAATTGGCGGCGATTGACGGCGAGCCGCGGTCCGCAAATGTTGTTGCGCTCGAAGAAACGACCGTAGCGATTATGAGCCCATCGGTCTTCCGCGAAATGCTAATTGAATATCCGCAAGTCGCCCTATCAATCATGGTTCGCATGGCCAGCATAATCCGAACGTCCACGGAACGGATCATGGACCTTAGCACCCTGGGCGCCAATAACCGCGTTTACGCGGAGTTGTTGCGACTGGCGAAGTCAGACGCGCGCGACGACAACACAGCAATAATCAAGCCCATCCCAATTCACGGCGACATCGCCAGCCGGGTCAGCACGACCCGGGAAACCGTTGCCCGCGTCTTAAGTAGCCTTTCACGGAATCAGCTGGTTCACCGTAAAAACGGCGCCCTGATCATCTTGGACATGGAGCGTTTGAGCGACATGGTCGAGAAATTCCAAACCGAATGATGATTCAGCCCCGCGAGCGGTCCCGCAAAACCAAAATTTGCAAGACGGGAGCATTACGATGTGCGTTCGCCGCCTTCCTAACGTTGATGCTTCTTTCCCTCCCCGCCACGGCGCAAGGAGTGGGAGAAATCTTGCTTTCGGCGCAGGCCGTGCACGCCATCAATCCCAACGCAGCCATAGATGTTCGCGTATCCGACGATACAGAACTCAATATCCGGTTACGCGATGTTGTGCGGGGTATTCTTCACCGCGCCGGTTTCAAAATCGACGGGAATAATCCAGCGTTAGTGTTGCAGTTACAAACTCAACGACTCATCCAGCGCGAAGGCGATACCGGGTCCATAGGCCAATTTCGCGCGGGCAGCGCGACTGGGCGTCCGAGCGGTAGTTTGGACGATCCGCGCGGCTCCGAAGTTGATTTGAACGTCAAGCTATGGTCGTCGACCAAGAAAAGCCTATTGGGCCAGAAACGTCCGTCGAAACCTTTAAGGCAAGGATTTCAGCTAACTCTAGAAGCGTATGACGTCAAGAAGAGTGAATATGTCTGGCGCGGGAATGCACGAACTGCGGAAACCGGCGGTGACGCATTCCGGGTGGGCCAGGCGATGGCGAGGCGCCTTATCGAAGTCATTGGGGAAACCGTGGCGCCCCGGATTATCGAGAATTATTGATCACGGAACACACTGTCATCGGAAATGATGAAAATATTATATATCGGCCATTGACCCCGGAGTACTTGGTTTCTATTTTGCACGCCGCCTCACCAAGAGGCGAAGCAATGGGCGCGTAGCTCAGTTGGTAGAGCATCTGACTTTTAATCAGACGGTCACAGGTTCGAATCCTGTCGCGCTCACCATTGTTTTCAATGACTTGTGTGGAATTCTCTGGGTCGGTTTTATTTTAAAGGTACCACCCAGGGACCACAATTTTTAAATCGCGGCATCAATACGTATTAACCATCGCCACCACCCCAGCCCACAAATGCGCCCCCAACTCGTGCGTTGTATCAAGCGGAACTGTTGAACCCGATTTAGTCTTTAGTGAAAATAATTTCGCCTGATTCTGAGCGTCTTCACCGAATAACCGGCGTACAATGGCGCTACTGGTCTTCTATTCTTCCCGGTCGCTTGGATAGGGGATCGTCCATCAAATGGGCGTAACGGTGTGTCGTCTGGGCTTGCGTATGACCCAACAACGCGCCAATCAACGGCAGCGAAGCGCCGCCGCTTACAAGAACGCTGGCGTATGTATGACGCAGGTCGTGCACGCGAATGTTTTTCAATTCGGCAAAATGACAAAGGCGCACCCATGTACTTTTTAATTCGGTGATGTGCGGGTGCTTTGATCCTCGGCGCGCGGGGAAGACATAGTCTGAATCGTCGCCTTGATCGCGAATCTCGGCCAACAATTGACGGGCTGGTGGTGACAGCGGGACCCGATGTTCCTTCTTTTGTTTGGTGTGTGACGATGGCTTCGTCCAGACGCCGGTGGTCAGGTCAAACATACACCATTGCGCCGACAAAACCTCTGAGCGACGTGCGCCTGTTAACAAGAGAAGCCGAATTGCATCGGCTATTTTTTTGGCTTCGTTTGGCCGGGCGGCAGTCGCGACATGTTGGACCAATGCGGCGGAAAGTCGTTGGATTTCATCGGGGCTTAAAAATCGCTCTCGCCGTTCTTCCGGGTAACGTTCGATTCCTTTCGCCGGATTGCGATCTGTCCATTCCCATTGTATGGCGAGCGCAAACATTTTTGATAACAACGCCATCGTCCTGTTGGCGGCGATAGGCGTTTTTTTCATGGAGCGATGGAAGCGTTCAATATCGGAAAACGTAATATCTTTAACGAGTCGCCGCCCGAAGCGGGGTAGTACGTATCCCGCAATTTTAGCCTTATCGTCGCCGCCAGACCGTTTCCTTGGCGCGTGAACTTCAAGGTATTCGGCGCAAAGGTCGGCGATGGTGCGTCCACTTTCCACCTTGTGACGTGCGGGATCGGTTCCGTTGGACGCCATCACCTTCCATTCACGCGCCTTTGCACGGGCTTGATCCAGTGTTAGTTCGCCGACCTTCCCCAACGTCGGTTTTCTTGTCGGTGCGGTGCGACCGCCACCAATTCTTGTTTTAAGGATGAATGACTTCGCGCCCTTTGGCGTCACCCGCAAGCCCAGGCCCCGAACGTCACTGTCCCAAATGATTGTTTCGCGTTCGCTTGGCTTGGCCGTGGCGACGATTTGTTTTGTGAGTTTGCTGCGCATGAAATCGTTCCAGCATATTCAATAAGGTACCACCAAGGTACCACGAAATGTTGACTGCTGGCAATCCGGGTATCTGTTAATTAGCGGAAAATAAACAATATATGAACGTGGGGGACACTGCGGTTGACGTATACCAGAGACTTTTAATCAGACGGTCACAGGTTAGAATCCTGTCGCGCTCACCATTGCCTGTAATAGCTTAACGGAGTTCCGTTGATAATAATCTTCGGTCTATACAATACTGTTAATTCTCGAACTCTTTAACGTAAATTTGTTTTTCACCGCAATTGAGACCTCTATAAAGAGAGAAATTATTCACTTATGGTGAAGGTCGCGTACGTTTAGTTGAGAATTTTAATTATAATTTTTCACTCAAGTCTCTTTAAATTTTTAATTTCCCGGTGTAAAAGCTTATTTGTATTGCAGTGATACTATTAACTTTACGGACGAATCTCATGAAAATTAACGAATCTGAACTCACCAAAGGTCAAATTCGCAAACTGAATGCTCTTCGGAAATCTATTGGTGACAAGTTAGGCGAAGATGTTTTTTCAAAATGGATGAAAGAACAGTCTTCAGCAAAGCCTACGGAGACAGTTGATCCCGTCGCGGAAAAATTATTGGAAGCGCTCAAATCTCTTGAAAGCGATAAAAGCATCAAACTTGGGAATTGGGGTTACGCAATTCGACGCGCAAAAGGACATGCCGCAAAAGGCTTTACAGCGACGAAAATCACAAAATCATAAATGCCCGCTGATATTAAGAACGAACGTTTCCATCCGTAAATGGATTCAAATTTTATGAACGGCAATCTCGTGTTCATCCAGGGTCGTGAAATTAGTTGAAACGGCGGATTTTCTATAACCGTTGCAACTAATTTCGCTATAATCTTAAAGATGCAACTCAGTCTTAAATAGTTAAAACATTAACTGCTTTAGACGGCGCGGTTTACTGCGGCCTCCCATGCTTCCACGTCAAACCCTGGCGAGCCCACGACAGTGCGGAATTCCACGACGCCGTCGCTGTTGAGCACATAAAGGCGTTCAGGAAGCCCCGCGTACAGCGTATCAACTTCATTGGACATGTTGTCCAATAGCATTGGCATCTGCATATCGAGTTTCAACGTGCAGACCTCTGCAATTTTTGCGCGCGCCTCTATCGTTTCCGGTTGCGCATGCAAAACATCGTCGTTGAGATTGCGGGCGACCTGCCACCCATCAGTCGGATGGGCTTCTTGAATGTAGATACAATAAAAATCCATCCGGTCCTTGAACGCATGATAGGTTTCGTTCAGGCGCACGGCCTGTAGACGAAACGGCGGTCAAGTATAGGAGCCGAGGATTAAGCCAATCGGCCTTCCCAAGGCCTCAGAAAGACGAAAAATTTCGCCGGTTCGAAGGCCCTTAGTCGACAATCGTTCAATTTCAAAGTCTGGAGCAGGATCGCCAACCTTAGGCGCCACTTTGTCACGCTCGGAGCGATCGCGAACCATTGTTTCGTATTGCGAGCGCGATTGCATGGATGATCCCCAACGCTCGTCAGGAACATCATCCGGGTGAAGATACGACGTGTTCAACCACATGTCTCGAAAACCTCTTTTATTCAAAGGGGAGAAGTCGGCAGATTATACGCCCGTAATACTACATTCGAAACAATGCGAGGTTTCTCCATTGCCAATGTTTTGCGGAACCGGTGACGAATTTATTTCGGTAGCCCTGCGCGTCGTCGCAAATTTTCATCGTTTATGTTGAGTTCCTGACCCGCCAGATCGCTGGCCTCCTCCCTGCACAGCCATGTAATGACCGTGGCGGGCGTCTCCACCGGCCAATGATCCTCACGCTTCATCTGGCTTATCGGATTCACGCCGGATGCCCGAATGACCGCTTGCATTTCTGTATCAACGGTTCCCGGCGCATAACCATAAACCCGCACTTTGTCAGAAGGGATTTCCAACGCGATGGATCGCGTCAGCATCGCCATACCCGCCTTGCCGGCGCAATAGGCGCTCCATCCTTCCCGTGGCGCGTGCGCCGCGCCGGAGCTGACATTGACAATAACACCGTTATCGCCAAACGCCGCCAACGCCGCCTTCACCATGAAATAAGCGCCCGCGAGATTGATGGAAATCGAGTCGGCCCAGTCTTGGGGATCTGCATCCCGAACGGAAGCGATGGGTTCGATGACGCCCGCATTGTTGACCAAGATGTCGAGCCGGCCAAACGCGCCTACCGTCTTTACGACAGCCGACGTAACCTGAGCGAAATCTGAAACGTCGCAACCCACCGCGCTAGCTTGCCCACCGTTGGTGCGTATTTCAGCCGCGATTTCTTCGCAAGCTTCAACGTTGCGCGCGACTAACATAACCGCAGCCCCTTGGGCCGCCAGTTCCCGTGCCGTCGCCGCGCCAATACCCTTACTAGCGCCAGTCACGATCGCAACTTTTCCCGCCATCATCGCGTTATCTCCAAATCTGTTTTGAATGCCCTTTGGGCGAATCCAGCCCAGTTGCAGGTTTACTGAGGCGTCATGGCGAATGAAAGCAGGAATGCAAATTGTCGAATGTTTACTTAGGTCAAAACAACAAATTTTTAATTCTGATGCTACGTTGCCG
>JABJJH010000199.1 GCA_018660965.1 Rhodospirillaceae bacterium
CAACCTTGATGACGCCCCGGGACATGACGTCGACGACTTTGGTGATCTTTTTTTCGGTCATATCGAATCCTCAATTTCCTGAATGAGCGCCTCTTCCTGGGTCTTGAGACCGACGGCGTCTTCAATTTCAATTTGAATGGCCACGCCGCTGCCAGGTTCTTCATCAAACTTACCGGCGATCGAAATCGTTTCCAATATTTCCCGCGCTTTGGGCGCCGCGACCAGAAACAACAAGACGTCTCGTTGCGCTGTCAGGTCCAACCCTAAAAACGTTTTTTCGGGTATCAGCCCCTCCCCCCGCACACTGGGAAAGACAGTCGCCCCCGTGGCGCCGGCGTTACGGGCCGCTTCCAGGACAATGTCCGTTTTTTCTTCCGCCACAAAAGCCATGATCATTTTAAGGTTCACGGCGTGTCCTCCTTGCTGTCATGTTTATCGAGACGCTTTAGCCAGGTGACAATCATGTCGTATCCCAAAACGGACACGATTGGAAACACGCTGGCGAAAGCAATTAAACCAAAACCGTCGATTAAGGGGCTGCGACCGGGTATCGTCGAGGCCAGGCCGAGGCCAAGCGCCGCGACCACGGGCACGGTCACGGTGGATGTCGTGACGCCGCCGGAATCGAAGGCCAGGGGAATGATTTTCTTGGATGCGACAAAAGTTTGTAAAATGACGACGACATACCCCGCCATGATGTAAAGCGGCAACGGCGTGCCGGTGACGATCCTGTAGGTCCCAACGGCGACCCCAAACGCGACGCCAAAGGCGACGGCGATCCTGAGGTCCAACGCTTTCATGGCGCCACCCGAAACTTCCTGCGCCTTAAGCGCCACCGCGATCAGGGACGGTTCCGCGATGGTCGTCGCAAACCCGATGGCGGCAGCGAAGGCGTACACCCAAAGATAATCACGCCAATGAATGTCAGCGCCCGCGGCGATGCCGAGAAAACCGGGATCGGTCAATTGACGCGCCATCGTCTTTCCAAGCGGGAACAGCGCCTCATTCAAACCGACCAGGAACAGGCTCAATCCAATCAAAACATAGACAAACCCAATCACGATTTGCTTGAGGTGCGCAGGTTTCTTACGGATCACCAAAGCCTGAAACACGAACAGGATAATGACGATGGGCAGCACATCGAACGCCGTCGCAAAAATCACCGTTCCAATATCGCTCAGGAAAGCCATCACGCCAGCATCCCGAAAATCATGACGAAAATCATCGGCGTCAGACTAGCGAAAGCGATCAGACCAAATCCGTCGAGCAATGGATTACGCCCGCGAATGGTGCTGGCCAGCCCCACGCCCAGCGCTGTGACCAGCGGCACGGTGATCGTCGATGTCGTCACGCCGCCGGAATCGTATGCGATGCCGACAATCTCGGGCGGGGCGATTGACGTAATCGAGATCACCAAAATATAACCGCCGATGATGAAATATTGAATCGGCCACCCGACCAGAATTCGAAACACCCCAAGCACCAGCGCGGCGCCGACCGAAAAGGCGACGGTGATCCGCAGCCAGAACGCATACGATTCCCTGGCTTCGGCGGTGTCGGCGATGGCCCCCGCCGCCCCGGCGATTACGGCGGCCTCTCCGACGACGGCGATCAACGCCGGTTCGGCGACTGTCGTCCCAAATCCCAGCGAGAACGCAAACAGCAGCAACAGGGGCAGGCTGCCCTTGCGCGCCATCGCCTGGGCCATGGCCTCGCCAATCGGGAACAGGCCCATTTCGAGCCCCTGGACGAACAACGCCAATCCAAGAACGACGCAAACCAAGCCAACGAGAACGCCGCCGAGATCGGGGAACGGCTGGCGCAAAACGGCAATCTGAAAAAACGCGATGACGATAACGATTGGCAAAAGGTCGCGAAATGCGCCGCCAAGAAGTCCCATAAAGCGGTAAATCGGTTTGCTCATGGGGAGGCCCGTTCACCAATCATGACATGGTGCGCCCTATATAACGCCTTTATCGCGCAAGGACGCCGCCTCGGCCGCGGAAAGGCCCAGCTTTTCCTGCAGCACCTCGTCGGTGTGCTGGCCCAGCAAAGGCGGCGCAAGACGATATTCCGCGGGCGTTTCCGACATCTTGATGGGACTGGCGATCAGCTTCGCCTTTTTTGAACCGGTCGCCGGATGGTCCATCTCGATCACCATGTCGCGAGACTTCACCTGCGGGTCATCGAAGACCTCGGCCAGATTGTTGATCGGGCCACAGCCGATTTTCGCCTTCTCCAGCGCCTCAAGCCACCACGCCGATGGATGTTGGCGGGTAATCTCGTTCAAGGTCTCCGTGACATGATCACGGTTGCGCACCCGCTCCACAGCTTTGTTGAAACGCGCATCCTCCAGCAGGTTCTGGCATCCCGCGACCTCGCAAAACCGCTCGAAGGTCGGGTCGTTGCCCACGGACAACACGAAATACCCATCCGCCGACGGCATCACCTGATAGGGGACGATGTTCGGGTGGTTGTTGCCCAGGCGCTCCGGTATCTCGCCCGTGGCCAGATAGTTCATGCCCTGATTGGCGAGCCACGCCACATGGGTGTCGAGCATGCTGATGTCGATATGCTGCCCCTTACCTGTATTGCGCTGGTGGTTGACCGCCGCCAGGATCGACACGCCGGCGTACATCCCCGACATCAGATCGGCGATGGATACGCCGATTTTCATGGGCTCGCCCGCCGGGTCGCCGGTCAGGCTCATAACGCCGCCCATCGCCTGAACCAGCGCATCGTATCCAGGCCGCGCCGCATAAGGTCCCGTGTGCCCGAACCCCGTGATCGAACAATAGATCAGCTTGGGAAACTCGGCTTTCAGTTGTTCATAGCCAAGGCCGTATTTTTCCAGGGTGCCGGTCTTGAAGTTCTCGACCAGAATATCGCTGTCGGCGAGGAGACGCCGCGCCAGCGCCTGGCCTTCCGGATCGCTCAAATTCAAGGTGACCGACCTCTTGTTGCGGTTGGTTCCCGCGAAATAGGCGCTCTCCCCCGTATCCGCGCCTTGGTCGTCGGGCAGATAGGGCGGCGCGAAATTGCGGGTGTCGTCGCCAACGTCCGGCCGTTCGATCTTGATCACCTCCGCCCCCAGATCGCCCAGAATTTGCGTACACGAGGGACCCGCCAAAATTCGCGTCAAGTCGAACACTTTCAGGCCTGCAAGGGAACCAGTCATGATCTCGAACCTCTCAATAAATACCGATACGCGCCTTCATCAAGACGACACAGCTTTCTGACACCGGCGCCCGGCAAGGTCAATTTCCTTTTCCGAATTCGATACTTCCGCCGAATCGGGTATAGGGAGTTCATGAATGGAATTTTCTTCGCCGCCGTTTTAATCGCCTTCACCGTCGCGGGGTATCGGCAGGTCACGTGGATTCCCTCGCCCGATCAAGCCGCCACCCAATTCATGCCAATGCAGGCGTTGGCGACCTCGATGATCGACGCGGCCAAGGGGTCGGTCACGCTGGCGATTGGGCTGATTGGCGTCATGGCCTTGTTCCTGGGGCTGATGAAAGTCGGCGAGGCCGGCGGTTTGCTGACCATCATCGCGCGTGTCGTGCGCCCGTTGATGGTGCGGCTGTTTCCCGACGTGCCGCCGGAACACCCGGCCATGGGGGCGATGGTGCTCAACATTTCAGCCAATCTTCTGGGCCTCGGCAACGCGGCGACGCCATTCGGCGTGCGCGCCATGCAGGAACTGGACACGCTGAACCCGCAAAAAGGCACGGCCACCAACGCCATGGCCATGTTCCTGGCGATCAACACCTCCTCGGTGACCCTGCTGCCCACCGGCGTCATCGCGTTGCGGGCCTCGGCGGGGTCTCTGGACCCGGCAGGCATATTGCCCACGACCTTGTTCGCCACGATCTGTTCAACCACCGTAGCGATCATCGCCGTGAAACTGTACCAGCGGTTTAGCGCGTTTCCCGCCCGCGATGTGGATGGCGCCTCGGATAGTCATGCGGCGAATATCGACCTTGCGCCCGATGTCGATTTATCCGTCGAGCCCGAAGCCCCCTACCCGACCTGGGTGTCGGCGTTATGCTTGGCTTGCGTGCTCGCCTTCGTGCCGTTGACCATTGTGTACGGTCGCGCCATCGCGCCCTGGCTCATTCCGGGTCTGATGGTCTCGATCCTCGGGTTCGGGGTCATGCGGAAAGTGCGGGTGTACGAGTCCTTCGTGGAGGGCGCGCGCGACGGCTTCAACGTCGCGTTGCGGATCATCCCCTACATGGTCGCTATATTGGTCGCGGTGGCGATGTTACGGGAAAGCGGCGCGCTGGCGCTGCTGATAACGCCGCTTGGCGCGATCACCGGGCCCTTCGGCCTACCCGCCGACGCCCTGCCGATGGCGCTCTTGCGGCCCCTGTCGGGCAGCGGCGCCTACGGCATTCTGGCGTCCACCATTCAGGACCCCGCCATCGGCCCGGACAGTTATGTCGGATATCTGGTCAGCACGTTCCAGGGTTCGACGGAAACGACCTTCTATGTTCTGGCGGTCTATTTCGGCGCGGTGCAGGTCCGCCGCATCCGACACACCCTGGCGGCGGCGTTGACGGCGGACATAGCGGGCGTCATCGCCGCCGTCGTCATTTGCCTGGTCCTGTTCGGCTAACCCTCTTAAGAACCAAGCCGATGCACGCGGCGTTTCTTCGTCCGTGTCCCCAGATCGGGCGCCGCGACGCCGAGCATTTTCAGCGCCTTCGTCAACGGTAGCCGGCACGCCACGCCTTCCTTCATTATCTCAAGCCCTTGCAGTCTCAACGCCTTAATCGTGTCGCGCTGCGCCGCGCTCAAGCGCAGCCGGTGTATGAGTTGCTTGTTGATCAAGCCAACATACACCGCGCACGTCCTGTCCGCAGCCGCCTGCGCGGGCGCAGAGACGGACGCAAAGGTCATCGCGATAACGGCCAAAGCCGGAACCAGAACTTTCATGTTATTTTTCCTAAATCGGTCGGGTGCGGACCGTCCAACGGGTGGTCTTTTTCGTCAGGCATAATCACCTCCACGTGTGAACAAAAATGGTGAAAATATCCATGCAAATGCCGGGCCATTTTAGCCATCAGCGATGTCGATTCGGCTCTAGCTGGTTCCAAAGCGCATGACGGCGCGTGACGGCAAGACGCGGAAATCGCCTAAGCTCTTAATTTCAGACGATTCCCGAATTTCATAAAACGAAATTATTTTGAATCTTTGACTGGTCGGACGGGCTCCGGCAAACATATACTATTCCTAGGGGAGTCCTGGTAAGGGACTGAGATTTCGTTAGCCGGTTGGCGACACCCAATTGGCGACACGTTGACCCTTTGAACCTGATCCGGGTTATGCCGGCGTAGGGAAAGGAAACCAGCTCATATCCGTTAAACGGAATACGGCGTTTCCCCCAACCAGCAGCAACCGGGTCTCTCAGACACACCGTCCAAGGAGATCCTAAAGATGCCTA
>JABJJH010000417.1 GCA_018660965.1 Rhodospirillaceae bacterium
TCACGAACATGCCGGAACGCTGGCTTGACGTCGCCTGGGATGTGGATAGCGGTGCGACGCATGTCGGGCGCATTCGCATCGTCCTCGCCAACGAACCCGGCAGCCTCGCCAATTTGACGACCGTCATTGGCCGAAACAGTGGAAACATCACGAATTTGAAAATAACCGACCGGTCGACCGATTTTTTCGAACTTCTGGTCGATATTGAAGTCACGGACGTGAAGCAATTAACGAATATTGTCGCGGGGTTACGCGCGACGCCTGAGGTGCATTCGGTTGATCGCGACCGGCATTGACCCGTCGGTCGTATTCCCGTAAGCCCTGTTGGCTTTTCTGCATAAATAATCTTCCGACTCCGGTGCGGGTGAATGTTCCGACGGCGCCAAAAAATTAGTATCGCCAATCGGGTGCGCGATGTCCTGTGGCCCCGGTTGGGGTGGCGGCGGTTTTCGCGGTACACCCTGCATCGTTTGGCGAGGCTGCCCGGCACGCCGCATAGTATCGCGGCGGGGTTCGCGTGCGGCGTCGCGATGTCGTTCACGCCGCTTGTGGGCGCGCATGTCCTGTTCGCGCTGCTGTTGTCCTGGCTGATTGGCGGTAGTTTGTTATCGGCGATTATCGGCACGATCATCGGGAATCCGTGGACGTTTCCGTTTATCTGGTTGTGGATTTATAATGTTGGCCTGTGGCTTGGCGTTGCGGCGGGCGACGCGGGTAGGGCTGATTTTGGCGTATTTTTCAGCGATTTGATCGATGCGTCGCTGCGGGTGGACATGGCTTTCATCGTGGATCGCGCCTGGCCGATCCTCGCGCCCATGCTGGCCGGGGGCGCGATTACGGCGCTGGGGGTTTGGCTGGCCTTCTACTTTTTCTTGAAGCCAGTGCTGAAAGCATACCAAAATAAAGGTGTGCGGCGGCATTTGCCCGCCGAATAAGGAATTTGGAGGTCGGCGGATGACTCGCTATCAACGTCTCGGTGTGAACATCGACCATGTCGCCACAATTCGAAATGCGCGTGGCGGCGTCTATCCGGACCCCGTCCGGGCCGCGAAAATCGCAGTTGCGGCCGGCGCGGACGGGATCACCGCCCATCTACGCGAGGATCGGCGTCATATTCGCGACGAGGACATACGCGCTTTGTCGGCGGAAATATCCCAGCCGTTGAATTTGGAAATGGCGGCGACGGATGAGATGCTGGCTATCGCCTTGCGCCATAAACCGCACGCGGCGTGCATCGTGCCGGAAAAACGCGAAGAACGAACCACCGAAGGCGGGTTGGACGCGGCAGGAGGGCGCGAACAGTTGGCCCCCATCGTTGAACAACTGGGGGCCGCCGGTATTCGTGTTTCCTTGTTCATCGAAGCCGACCCGAAGCAACTCGACGCCGCCGTCGCTCTGGGCGCCCCGGTCGTGGAAATTCATACGGGCCGGTATGCGGAATTGGACGGCGCGGCACAACATGCGGAACTCGACCGGATCGTCGCTGGCGCCGCCTATGCGGCGGGCGTCGGTCTGGAATGTCATGCTGGGCATGGCCTGACGTTTGACAATGTCGGCCAAATCGCGGCGATTGAATCGGTTGCTGAACTTAATATTGGCCATTTCCTGATTGGTGAGGCGATTTTCGGCGACCTCGACAGCACGATAAAGCGAATGCGGGCGTTGATGGATAACGCTCGCGCCAATGCGTTGGGCGCGCGAAGCGCGTGATTGTTCCCCAGGCATGATAATTGGTCTCGGTACTGACTTATGCGATATCGGGCGCGTCGCGGAAACGTTGAAGCGATTTCCGGGCCGTTTCGAGGCGCGCCTGTACACCGAACAGGAACAGGCGCGGGCGGAGCGGCGTAAAACCGCGCGCGCCGCGCGTTACGCGCAAATGTTCGCGGCCAAAGAAGCCTGCTCCAAGGCGTTGGGGACGGGGTTTCGAAAAGGCGTGTTCTGGCGCGACATGGAAGTCGTCCCTCTACCGTCCGGAAAGCCGACCCTGCGATTGTCCGGCGGCGCGCTTCGCCGGATGGAGGATTTGACGCCACCGGGCATGCAGGCGCAGGTCGAAGTCTCTCTTACCGATGAGTCCGGGTTGGCCAATGCGGTCGTCATAATCTTCGCGATCCCGGCTTCGCCTTGACAGGCGTGAAGCGACGCGACCATAAAGCCCGCCAAACCTGAGCTTGCGGATTGAACGCAACACGTTTCCTGAAAGGCCTTTCATGGCGATAAAAAAATCCGACGGTAAAATAAAATCCGCCGCCGCCAATCCCGAACCGGGTGAGCAATCCGCTTTCGAAGGCCTAATGGAAACCGGGCGTACGGTAATTTTCGCCGTACTGTTCGCCGTGTTGGTCCGAACCTTCGCCTACGAGCCCTTCAATATTCCGTCGGGTTCCATGATTCCGACGTTGTTGATTGGCGATTATTTATTCGTTTCAAAATTTTCCTACGGGTACAGCCGCCATTCATTGCCGTTCAGTCTTCCGCTGATCAAGGGGCGGATTTTCGAAAGTATCCCGGAACGCGGCGATGTTGCGGTTTTCAAATTGCCGTCGGACAATCAGACCGACTATATCAAGCGGATCATCGGGTTGCCGGGCGACAAGATTCAGGTCATCCGCGGCGTGCTGCATATTAATGACAAGCCGGTTCGCCGTCGTCGCATCGAAGATTTCGGACGCCAGGCCGACTCGGGCCGCTTCGTGGCGTCGCCGCAATTCCGGGAAACCCTGCCAAACGGGGTCGTGCATGCAATACTGGAGGAATACGGGGATTCCGGGCCGCTGGACAACACGGGCGTCTTCATGGTTCCGCAGGGGCATTATTTCGCCATGGGTGACAACCGGGACAACTCATCGGACAGCCGAGTGGTGGAAAGCGTCGGGTTCATCCCGGCGGCGAACCTGGTGGGCCGGGCGGAAATCCTGTTCTTTTCGACGAATGGCTTCGCGCGGATATGGGAAATTTGGAAGTGGCCTTTCAGCATCCGTTTCAAACGTATCCTGAACAGCATCGACTAGTGGACGCGGTTCATGCTTGACGATCTGGCTAAATCCCTGGGGCATGTCTTCGCGGATATGACGATCCTTGCCGAAGCGACAACCCATGGCAGTGCCGGGAAGGGCGCCGGGAATTATGAACGTCTGGAGTTTCTGGGCGACAGGGTGTTGTCGCTGGTCATCGCCGATATGTTGTTGAAGCGTTTCCCTAAAGAACCCGAAGGCGATCTGGCGGTTCGTCACGCCGCCCTGGTACGCCGCGAAACCCTGGCTGCAGTCGCCCGAGAAACCGATTTGGGCGCCCATATCATCCTTGGGAAGGGTGAGGCGGAGTCCGGCGGTCGGGACAATCCCGGCATCCTCGCCGACGTCTGCGAAGCGGCAATCGCGGCGCTCTACCTGGATGGTGGGCTTGATGTGGCGGCGCAATGGATACAACGCCATTGGGCGGATCGCATGACCATGCCGGTCGAACCGCCCAAGGACGACAAGACAGCCTTGCAGGAATGGGCGCAGGGCCGGGGCCTGCCCGCACCGGTCTATACGGTGCTGTCGCGAACGGGCCCGGACCACGCGCCGGTGTTCGAAATCGGGACGACGGTTGACGGTTTCCCCCCCGCTCGCGGCGAGGGGCCGTCCAAACGCATTGCGGAACAAAACGCCGCCGGCGCCCTGTTGGACGCGGTCGGGAAACCCAAACCTGAAGAGGCGTCATCATGACCGATTCCGAAACGCGGTGTGGCTTTGTCGCGGTGATCGGCGCGCCGAACGCGGGGAAATCGACGCTCGTCAATAAAATGGTGGGCGCAAAGGTCTCCATCGTGTCGCCGAAGGTGCAAACCACCCGGACCCGGGTGCTGGGGATCGCCCTTCGCGGCGACAGCCAGATCGTCTTCATCGACACGCCGGGCATCTTCACGCCGCGCGAGCGTGAAAAGCTTGGTCAGGCCATGGTGCAGGCCGCCTGGAAAAGCATCGGCGACGGCGATGTCGTCGCGTTGATTGTGGACAGCGAAAAGGGTCTGACCAAGGATACCCGCTCGATCATCGCGACGCTGGCGGAAAAGAAAACCCCGTCGGTTCTCGTCCTCAACAAGATCGATTTGGCGCCGCGTCCCAAACTGCTTGAACTCAGCGCGGAGGCCAACGCTTCGGGCGCATTTTCGGAAACCTTCATGGTGTCCGCCCTGACCGGCGACGGCGTGGACGATTTTCTGGCGTATTGCGGCGATCATGCGCGCCCCGGCCCGTGGCTGTTCCCCGAAGACCAGATCACCGACATGCCGATGCGCCTGCTGGCCGCCGAAGTGGTGCGCGAGAAACTGTTTCTTCAACTGCATCAGGAATTGCCCTACGCGCTGACGGTGGAAACCGTGAACTGGGAAGAATTCAAGGATGGCGGCGTCAAGATCGATGCGGAAATTATCGTCGATCGGGAAAACCAGAAAGGCATCGTGCTGGGCAAAGGCGGGACCCGCATCAAGTCCGTCGGCGCGGCGGCGCGGCTGGAATTAATGGACGCCTTCGACCGCAAGGTGCATCTGTTCCTGCGCGTCAAGGTGCGACCGGGCTGGAGCAACCGCGCCGTCCATTACCGCGCCATGGGGCTCGAATTTCCCATTTAGGATCAGCGTCTTAAAGCGTTGATAGTTGCGAATTCCTGAGGTCAGTCACCAACATGTGTCCGGCCTGATGGGTGATGCAGAAGCTCGGTTTCGTCGCTTCGGTCACGATTTGCGGCGTAACCCCGCACGCCCAGAACACTGGAATGTCATGTTCGTCCATGCGCGGCGGCGCGCCGCCGAAATGCTGATACGCCAGATCGTCGATGCCGATGGCTTCGGGATGGCCGATATGAATCGGCGCGCCGTGGACATTGGGAAACCGCGTCGTAATCTGAATGGCGCGGATGGCGTCCGCCGCCTTCATCGGGCGCATGGAAACGACCAGCTTGCCGTGAAAGCGCCCGGCGGGAACCGTGTCGATATTGGTGACGTAGGTCGCGACGCGCTCGCCATGCTGGATATGCTTCAACGGCACGCCGTCCTGTAACAATGCTTCCTCGAACGAATACGAACACCCCAACGGAAACGATACCAGATCGTCGCGCCAATACGAGGTTATGTCGCTGACCCGGTCGACTTCCTCGCCTTCGACGAAGATGCGATAGCCGGGCAAATCGGAGCGAAGGTCGATGTCCTCGCCCAGGGTCGGCAAAAACGGGTTGCCCGCGTCGCCCACCGCCAGCAAGGGGCAGGGCCGCGCGTTGAGTTGGCAAAACGTCAGGAATTCGCGGGCGTAGTCCGCCGGCAGTATGGCCAGATTGGCCTGCACATAACCTGGCGCCTGTCCGCTGGTGTGCGTGGCGTGGTCGCCGGATCTGATGGCGCGGCGCAAGGCCTGGGCCGGGTGTTCGGCGGCGGCGAGCGGTGTTGAGTCGGGCATGATGGGCGCTCCCTGATAAGTGGTGGCTTAGAGTATCGCCAACTGGCTGTTCTTCAAATCGGTAATCAACATGCAGCCCGGCCGGTGCGTGATGCAGAAGCTCGGCTTGGCCTGTTCGACGACGACTTGCGGGGTGACGCCACAGGCCCAGAACACGGGAATTTCATCGTCCTTCATGCGCGGCGGGGCGCCGCCGAACACCGGCTTTTCGAGATCGTCAATGCCGATGGATTCTGGATGGCCGATATGCACCGGGGCGCCGTGAACATTGGGGAACCGCGTCGTGATCTGGATGGCGCGGATGGCGTCCGCCGGTTTCATCGGGCGCATGGACACCACCATTTTGCCGTGGAACCGCCCGGCGGGTTTGGTGTCGATGTTGGTGACGTACATGGCGACGCATTCGTTGCGTTCCATATGCCGCAGCGGCAGGCCGTCCTGTATCAACGCTTCCTCGAACGAATACGAACAACCGAGCGGGAAGGAGACCAGATCGTCGCGCCAGTATTTCGAAACGTCCGCGGTGTCGTCGATTTCAACGCCGTTTTCGAACACCCGGTAGCCGGACAGATCAGTGCGCAAATCGATGTCCTGACCCAGAGACGGCAAATAGGGGCTGCCGACCTCCCCAACCGCCAGAATCGGGCAGGGCTTCGGGTTGAGCTGGCAGAAGGTCTGGAATTCCTGAGCGTACTCGGCGGGCAGGATCGCCAGATTGGCCTGCACATGGCCCGGCGCCATGCCCGCGGTGTGGTCGGCATGGCCGCCGCCGCGAATAAGCAGGCGCGCGGCGTGCGCAGCGTTGTCTGCTTGGGACAGAGGGTCGGCGATTGCGGCTTGCGGCATGGGAAGCCTCCTTGTCGTGGCGTTGTGGCGTCGTTTTCAGCGAATTTTGATTTAACCCGGAATCACCCGGTGGAGCAACCGAAACGGATGAATCCCATCCGTTTCGATCAGACCGCTGGCCATGCAAGGAAAGCCCGTCCGGCGTCCCTCCAATTCACGGTGGTTGCGGTATTATGGTGCGAAAAAAAACCTCCAAATAGTGAGCATCAGTTAACATTAGTATACATTTCAGGACCCGTCCGCATCGCACGGCAGCGTATCCTGAAATAGGTATATAATCATAATATTTCCAATTTCAAGGGGTGAAATTTAAATCGGCGCTCTCAAATTGATCGCCGCCATCTTTGCGGCCACGCCTCCATTCGCTTGCCGCTGGGTGGGGTGAAGCGCATATTCGGTTTATGCGAGACTTTATTGTTAAACCCAATCCGGATGACCCGGCGCTGACGAACCGGGTGTCCGGCAGGGATCAGGATGGCCGCGAAATCGTGACCTCCGTCGTCGTCGAGCGCCCGCTGACCCTGTATCTGAACAACCGCGAAATCGTCACCATGATGACGATTGGCGATTACCCGAAATATCTGGCGGTCGGGTATCTGATGAACCAGAACATGCTGCGGCCCGACGATGCGATCCTGGACGTGGAATATCATGACGACCTGGACGTGGTCGTCGTTCGCACGGATTCGAAAACCGATTTCGAGGAAAAGCTGCAGCGAAAAACGCTGACGTCCGGGTGCGCGCAAGGCACCGTTTTCGGCGACGTCATGGAAAAATTCGACGATATCGCGTTGCCGCAAGACACGGTGTTGCGAACGTCATGGCTGTACGGTCTGTCGAAGGCGATCAACACGACGCCGAGCCTGTACCTGAAAGCCGGCGCCATCCACGGGTGCGTGCTGTGCGAAGAAGACGCGCCCTTGATCTATATGGAGGATGTCGGGCGCCATAACGCGATTGATAAAATCGCCGGCTACATGAAACTGCACGACATATCGCCGTCGAATAAGATATTTTACACGACCGGGCGGCTGACATCGGAAATGGTGATTAAGACGGTGCAGATGGAAATTCCGATCCTGATTTCGCGATCCGGCTTTACGGTGTGGGGCGTTGAATTGGCCAATCGCGCCGGATTGACGCTGGTGGGCCGGGCCCGAGGGCGGCGGTTTATCGTGTTGTCCGGTGAAGACCGCATCGTGTATGACGCGGCGCCCGGTGAGGCGGCCCCCGGTGAGGCGGTATGACGGATATGACGGAGGAATCCGAAACGGCGCCGCCGCCGATTGATACGGGCGAAATGCTCGGCGTCATCGACGCCGCTATCGACGAATGCGCGGAGTGGCTGCAAACCTGGCACCGGGCGGTGGTCTGCGGGCTGGACCCCGACGCGGCGGTGGTGTCCGAATATTCCCGTTTCATGTCGCGGTTCGGCAGTTGGCTCGATTTGAACCGGGATCAGGGTCTCTTGAACCAGACGGCGTTCCGGGACCTCGAACGACTGCACGAAGACATGTACGGGTTCGGTCGCTTTCTCGCCTTGCAAGCGTCCCGGGGCAATCCAATTCCGCTGGCGGAATACGACGCGTTCATCGAAAAAATAGAAGGCTTCAACGGGCAGGCCCGCCGGTTGCGGGAAGCGTTCCGCAAGGCGGTCTCCGAGCTTGATCCGCTGACGGGGCTGAACAATCGACAGATCATGATGTCCGTTCTGGCGCGCGAACGCGAGCGCGCGATTCGAACCAAGGCCCCGTGTTGTTTTGTTTTGGCGGATATCGATCATTTCAAGGCCGTCAACGATACCCATGGGCATGGCGCGGGCGATCATGTCTTGCGGACGGTCGCGAGCCGCTTTCTGGCCAATCTGCGGCCCTACGACGACATTTTCCGATATGGCGGCGAGGAATTTCTGATCTGCCTGCCCAATGCGAACGAAGGCACGGCGACCGAAGTGACCGACCGCCTGCGGATGTCGCTGGCCGAAAAGCCGGTGATGTTGCTGGATGACACGCCGCTTGAACTGACGGCGTCGTTCGGGCTTCGTCTGGTCGCCGAAGATACGCCGCTCAAGGAATCAATCGAACAGGCGGATCGCGCCCTGTACCAGTCGAAGCACGACGGCCGTAATCGTCTGACCTTATGGTCGGTGGCGCTAGAGGCGGCGGAAGCGGGGAATCATGCCGACTGATGTGGTCGGCGTATTGCTTGCGGGCGGTTTGTCGCGGCGCATGGGCGGCGGCGACAAATGCCTGCGCCAGTTGGGCGGTCGAACGATCCTGTCGCGGGTTGTGGAATGCGCGGTGGGACAGGTGGATGCGCTGGCGTTGAACGCCAATGGCGACCCGGCGCGGTTCAAGGACTATGGCTTGCCGGTTATTCCCGATGTCATCGACGGATACGCGGGGCCGCTCGCGGGTGTGTTGACCGGGTTGGATTGGGCGGCGCGGGAATGGCCCGATCACCAATGGGTGGCGAGTTTTCCCACGGACGCGCCGTTCGCGCCCGACGATCTGGTGGCGCGTCTTTTGGCGGCGGTGACGGATGAAGGCGCGGATATGGCCTGTGCGTCATCGAACGACCGTCGCCATCCCGTCATCGGCTTGTGGCCCGTCGCCTTGAGCGGCGCCTTACGCAAAGCGATGGTCGAAGATGACGTTCGCAAGGTCGACGCCTGGACCGGGGCCTACAAACTGGCGTGTGTCGATTATCCCGTCGCGCCGTATGATCCGTTTTTCAACACCAACCGGCCAGACGATCTGGACGCCGCCGAAGTCATTCTGGCCGCGGCGGCATTGGGTTGACTTAACTGGGGGCTGACTTAACCGGGTTTTCGAAGCGTTGCGTTGCGACCGTATCGTTTCATGGCGCGGACCGCGCCGCCCTGGGCGACGACGCGCTCCAATCCCGGAACATCGGTCGCCACGAATCCTGAAATCGCATCGACGCCCCGGTCGAACAAACACGCCGCCAGCGGCGCGCTGGGTCCCACCAGGACGATGAAGGCATTCGGCGCCAGGGCCAGAAATCCCGCCAGGGCGCCGTTGACCAGCGTCGATGCGGTGATGGCGATTTGTTCGCAATCCGGCAGGATGTCGGCGGCGGCGTCTTCGGGGTAATCGTTGGGACCGGGGTCGCGCTCGATCACCAGGGCGCGGGGCAGTTTGGTTTCCAGTGACGGGAAGCGGCCAATTATGGCGGTCTTGGCGTCCCCGTCTTCAATCAGGTCCAGTCCGTTCACATCGTCGCCGGGACAATCCAGTCGATTGTGATATGCGTTGATCGCGGCCAGCGCGATCGCCTGTTCGAAGACGTTCTCGGAACTTCGCAGCGCCGCCAATTCGCCAAGGCTGGCGCCGTTGTATCCGCCGGAATCGGGCAGCGCATAGCACCCCTGCGTGCCGCGAACCGGCGTATGCGCGAGTCCAACGCCGTCCGGCCCGCGCACCAGCGTCCAGTTCAAGCCGACGATGACCGATCCGGCGGTCCCGGCTATATCGCTGGCGAGCGCATCCAGCAACGCCGCGTGAGACTCCGTTTTTGCGGCGGCGTCCCTGTCGGCAGTGGAGGGGCCAGAAGTGGAGGGGTCGGAAGTGGAGGACGTCGCGGTCATTGTCTGGAATTAAAAGCCAATAGAGATTTCTCTGTACGGGTAAAATAACCGGGAATTTCAGGAAAGAAACGAAATTACCAACCCGTTCGGGGGCAACGTTTTTAAATTGTTAAGTAATTTTGGGTATTATGCCTTAAGTTGAGGATATCGAATCCTATTTCAGGGGATTGGTTGGGAGTGGGCCATGTGTGCATTGAAACCCTTCATAGAGTGGGCGGTGGGCGATAGATCGACCTTTGGCGGGGCCGCGTCATGAAGGACGTCATTGATCTGCGCGTGAGCGAACTGCTGTGTTCCCACCTGTGTCATGAATTGGTTAGCCCGGTTGGCGCGATCTCTAATGGCGTTGAAATGATAGAGGAATTTGACGGCGACGCCGACGCCGACATCCTGGCCCTCATCAGAGATAGCGCCAGGATCACATCGTTGCGCCTCCAATTTTACCGCACCGCCTATGGCGCCGCCGGCGCCGGGTCTGTCCGGACGGATGAAGATCTGCGGGCGTTGGCCGATGGTCTTATGCAAAGTGGACGCTCGACGATTAACTGGACCAGTGATTCCCTTGTTTCCATTCTGAACGACGACCAGATCAAGTTACTGTTGAATTTGGCGCCCTTGGGGGCGGATACGCTTCCGCGTGGCGGCGAATTGTCGGTTGGCGTGAAAGATAGCGGCGCGGGACCGGCGTTGTCCGTGGTTGCGACGGGAGAGGGCGCCCGGATTTCGGCGGAGGTCGAAGAGGCCTTGCGGCCCGAAGCGTCCATCGACCTGCTGACGCCACGATGTATTCACGCATATTATTGCCAATGTCTCGCGGCGCGTTTGGGGATTCGGGTCCAGGCGGCGGTTCGCGACGACAATTGTGTCGAATTTTCGTCAATTTTGTAAATTTACGCCCAATGGCGCATGAAGCCCTGCGTATTATTTACCGCTTGTTAATCAATAAGTGTGACATTCCATGTTGGTTAACGAGCTGAACCTCAACAGCTGGAACTTATTAGAGGATTCCCCAGTTTAACGATGCGTATATCGGGGGACCGAATTGGAATATTGCCATGGATGATCTGCTTAGTGAATTTCTGACGGAAACCGGCGAAAATATGGACCAACTCGATGTCGAGCTGGTCCATCTTGAGCAAAACCCGAACGACCCGAGTTTGTTGGGGAACATTTTCCGAATGGTTCACACGATCAAGGGCACGTGTGGATTTTTAGGCCTTCCCCGGCTGGAATCCGTTGCGCATGCGGGTGAAAATATTCTCGGCAAGTTCCGCGATGGCGAAATCGAAGTGACGCCCGTCGCGGTGACGCTGATTTTGGCGTGCCTCGACCAGATTAAATCCTTGTTGGCGGATTTGGAGGCCACGGAAACCGAACCCGAGGGTGAGGATAGTGAGCTTATCGCCCGTCTAAACGCGTTTGCCGATAGCGGTGGAGCGCCCGCAGCGGACGCCCCTGCGCCGGACGCTGAAGCCGCGCCCGTGGAAGATGTTGCGGCTTCGGACGATTCAAGTGGCGATGAGGCTGGCGATGCCGGTGATATCGGCGATTCCGATGAAATTCAGTTGGAGGAACCGGACGAGTTCGGGTTCGTGCCGGTTCCCGCCAGCATGACCGGGATGGATATTGACGCGGAAACAGACGCAGATAGCACGCCCGAACCTGAGCCAGAACCAGAACTCGAAAGCCCGCCCGCGGTCGTCGCCGCGCCAGCAGCGCCCGCGCCGGTTGCGAAGCCAGAAGCCGAAAAGGCGGACGTGGCGGCGGCGCCAAAGGGCGCGCAGGCCTCGTCCGGCGTGACGCAAACAATTCGGGTGAACGTTGATTTGCTCGAAAATCTCATGACCATGGTCTCTGAACTGGTTTTGACGCGAAACCAGTTGCTGCAAATCTTGCGCAATGAAAGAGAAAGCGAATTCGCGACTCCGTTGCAACGGCTTAGCCATGTGACCACGGAATTGCAGGAAGGGGTTATGAAAACCCGGATGCAGCCGATCGGGAATGCATGGGCGAAATTGCCGCGTATCGTTCGGGACCTTTCCGTCGAACTTAATAAGAAAATCGACCTGCAAATGATCGGCGCCGAAACCGAGCTGGACCGGCAGGTGCTGGAGTTGATCCGGGATCCCTTGACGCACATGGTCCGGAATTCTGGCGACCACGGGGTCGAAATTCCGGCGGAACGGCTTGCGGCGGGGAAACCTGAAACCGGTACGATTTCACTGAACGCCTTCCATGAAGGTGGTCATATCGTTATCGAAATCAGCGACGATGGCAAAGGGCTCAATTCCGAACGCATCAAGGAAAAAGTGCTGTCCAGCGGGTTGGCCACGGAAGACGAAATTGCAAAGATGTCATTGCAGCAAATTCAGCAATTTATCTTCAACGCGGGTCTGTCCACCGCGGCGGCGGTAACGGCGGTTTCGGGACGCGGCGTCGGCATGGACGTCGTGAAAACGAACATTGAAAAAATCGGCGGCACAGTCGAGTTGAAGTCCGTTGAAGGCGAAGGGACGACGTTCAATATTAAAATTCCGCTGACCCTGGCCATTGTTTCCGCCCTGGTCATTGAATGCGCCGAGGAACGTTTCGCGATTCCGCAAATCAGCGTCGTCGAACTTGTTCTCGCCAGCGCCAATTCGGAACACAAGATCGAGGAGATTCAAGGAACGCCGGTCCTCAGGCTGCGGAACCGGTTGTTGCCGCTGATTTCGCTCCGGGACACCTTGAAGATCGATCAACTGGCGCCCGCGATGTCCGGCGAGGAAACGTTCATCGTCGTGGCGCAGGTCGGGACCTATTCGTTTGGCATTATCGTTGATCGTGTGTTCGACACCGAGGAAATTGTTGTAAAGCCGGTGGCGCCGGTTTTGCGGCACATACCGATTTTTTCAGGCAACACCATTCTTGGCGATGGCAGCGTCATCATGATCCTCGACCCGAACGGCATTGCGATGCAGACCGGCGATATTTCTCTGGGCGAACAGTCGGCGTCGCTAACGGCGGCGTCCGCCGATGAAGAGGCCGATGACCGGGTGGCGATGCTGCTGTTCCGCGCGTCCGACGAGACGCCGAAAGCCGTTCCACTGGCGCTTGTCGCGCGGCTTGAGGAAATCGATCTCGCCAATGTGGAATGGGCGGGCGGTCGACCCATGGTGCAGTATCGCGGTCGATTGATGCCACTGGTTTCGATCGATGACAATTATGAAATTAAAAAAGAGGGTCGCCAACCTGTCGTCGTGTTTTCCGATCAGGAACGCTCGATGGGATTACTGGTCGACGCCATCAACGACATTGTCGAGGACCGGTTGTCGATAGAGTTGGCGTCGAACAGGGACGGTGTGCTGGGCACGTCCATTATTGCCGGCGAAGCGACGGATGTTATCGATACCGGTTATTATCTGGTGCAGGCGTTTGCGGATTGGTTCGACCCTGATAAAGGAAACATCGAAGGCGATCACACGCAAACGCGGGTGTTGTTCGTCGATGACAGTCCATTTTTCCGCAATCTGCTGACGCCGTTGCTTTCCGTCGCGGGATATAGTGTGACCACGGTCGAAAGTGCGCAATTGGCGCTTAATATGTGCAATGATGGCGTGGATTTCGATCTGATCGTCAGCGATATCGAAATGCCGGAAATGAGCGGGCTGGAATTCGCGCGCGCCGTCCGGACGGGATCGCGCTGGGCCGAGGTGCCAATGATCGCCCTGTCGTCCAACACATCGCCAAAGGACCTTGAGCTTGGCCGGGACGCGGGATTCACCGACTATGTCGCTAAATTCGACCGTGACTCTCTGCTTGAAACGCTGGAGCATACCTTGTCGATGCCGCAATAACTTGCAGGTTAACGAGGTGGATTTCGATACGTTGCCGTATTAACGCTAGGCGACGACAAAGGGGGGCGAGAATGCATCAGCGCGGTATCGGGCAGGGCGAATTGAATGGTTGATGGGGCTAAAATTGGTGGTCGCGCTGCAGGCGCCGACTCGGATGTAATCAAGATCATGCTGGTTGACGATTCCGCCGTCGTTCGTGGCCTCATAACACGTATTATTGAAGCAGATCCGCGGCTTTCGGTGGAAAATTCGGTGGGCGATGGCCTGGCGGCGCTCCGCATTCTTGAACGCCATCCCGTGGATGTCATTCTTCTCGATATTGAAATGCCGCGAATGGACGGATTGGAAGCGCTTCCGAAGCTGCTTGAACTGCAGCCGTCGGTGCAAGTCATCATGGTGTCCACCTTGACGACGCGGAATGCCGAAATAACCTTCAAGGCGTTGGGGATGGGGGCGGCGGACACAATCGCCAAGCCGACCGCGAGTGCGAAAATTTTTCAGTCCGGCGGTTTCAAGGATGAACTAATTGCCAAGGTCGTCGCGTTGGGGGAAGTCGCAAGACGTCCGGCGGCGCCCGCGCGAAGCCCGCTCCCGTCGAGAACGCCAACACCGACAGCGAAATCATCGACAATTGTAAAACCGCAACCGGCGCGGGTCATCAAGCCGGTGTCGGATTATAAAATTAATCCGACCAGCCGGTTCGTGCCGCACGTTCTGGCGATTGGCAGTTCCACGGGGGGCCCGCAGGCGCTTTTCACCTTGATGAAAGGGCTCGGGCCCGACTGGAAATTGCCGACCGTCATCACCCAACATATGCCGCCAAAATTCACCAGTATTTTGGCGGATCATATCCGGGAAACGTCCGGACGCCCTTGCATCGAGGCGCAAGGCGGGGAAGTGCTTGAACCGGGGCATAGCTATGTCGCGCCAGGTGGTTTTCACATGTTGATCGAGCGACAGGCCGGAAGGGCTGTGATCGTTCGTTCCGACACGGAGCCGGAAAATTTCTGCAAGCCCGCCGTGGACCCAATGTTGCGCAGCCTCGTTTCGGTGTATGGCCCGAAAGTGCTGGCGGTGATTCTGACGGGCATGGGGCAGGATGGCGCGAACGGCTGCGAGGACGTGGTGAAGGGCGGCGGGACGGTGTTCGGTCAGGATGAATCGACAAGTGTTGTGTGGGGCATGCCCGCGGCGGTCGCAAATCGCGGGTTGTGTTCCGATATTTTGCCAATTGATGACCTCGCGGGCCGGATCAGGGCGTTTGTTTTGGGTAGAACACAATGAATCCTGCTGATTTTCAGATACTTGCGGATTTGCTGAAAGATAAGTCCGGTCTGATGTTGTCTCAGGACAAGTCGTATTTGCTGGAGAGCCGGTTAGCGCCGCTTGCGCGGACACGGGGGTTAACCGGGGTTGAAGACCTGACCGCCAAGCTCAAGGCGAATCAAGACAAGCAGTTGATAACCGATATCGTTGAAGCGATGACAACGAATGAGTCGCTGTTTTTTCGGGACACCGCGCCATTTGAGCAATTCAAGGATGTCGTGCTGCCACAATTGATGGAGGCGCGAAAATTTTCAAAGACTCTGCGCATCTGGAGCGCCGCCTGCTCCAGCGGGCAGGAGCCTTATTCGCTTTCCATGTTATTGCGCGAATTGGGCGATGTGTTGGCGGGATGGCGGGTCGAAATCATTGGGACCGACTTGTCATCGGAAATACTGAGCAAGGCTAAATCAGGCGTATATACGCAATTCGAGGTTCAGCGCGGCCTTCCCATCACGATGCTGGTGAAATACTTCAAGCAGGACGGCGACCAATGGATTATCGATAGCAGCATTCGCTCCATGGTGCAGTATCGTCAGTTCAACCTTCTGGATTCCATGGCGTCTCTAGGAGAGTTCGACATGGTTTTTTGTCGAAATGTCTTGATCTATTTCGATAATCCCACGAAGGGAAAGGTTCTGGAGCAAATGAACACGATCATGCGGCCCCATGCGTATTTATTCTTGGGCGGCGCGGAGACAGTGATTGGCATCACCGACAAGTTCAAGCCCGTGATCGGGCATCGTGGTATTTACGAATTATCCTAAGGTTTGCCGAAGGCTAATGGTGCGAGTGTTGGTGGGGGGCGAGAAAAAACCGCCCCCGGTTGCCCGGCGGCGGTTTTGTCAGATGCCGTAATTTTGAACTTAAGCGGCGTTTACCGTTTCGACTTCGGGATCGCGCAATACGTATCCGCGGCCCCATACGGTTTCGATATAGGTATCGCCGCCAGTTGCGGTCGATAGTTTTTTCCGCAGCTTGCAGACAAACACATCGATTATCTTCAATTCCGGTTCGTCCATGCCATTGTACAGATGGTTCAGAAACATTTCCTTGGTCAGAGTCGTGCCTTTCCGGACCGCCAGAAGTTCCAATATGCCGTATTCCTTACCCGTCAAATGTATGGGTTTCCCATCGACTTCAACGATATGGCTGTCCAGGTTCACGCTCAATTTTCCGGTCGTGATGGTGGATTGCGAGTGACCCTTGGAACGACGAATGATCGCCTGTATGCGCGCGACCAGTTCCGCCTTGTGGAATGGCTTCGTAAGATAATCATCGGCGCCGACGCCAAATCCCTTGACCTTGTTGTCCGGGGCGTCGAAACCGGAAAGGATCAGGACCGGCGTATCGACACGGGCGTCGCGAAAGCGCCGCAACACTTCGTAACCGTCAATATCGGGAAGCATCAGATCCAGAATTATAATGTCGTAGTCGTAGATTTTACCGATCTCCAGCCCGTCTTCGCCAAGGTCGGTCGAATCGACGATGAAGTTCTCCGATTTCAACATCAGTTCGATGCTATCGGAAGTAGCTTTATCGTCCTCCACTAACAAGACACGCATGAGTATACTCCCTTAGTTTTTTTTCGCCGATACTGGTGCAATTGATATTAACCTTTATGAACGGTAAAGGTTAATTTTTTATTGCCAACGTTCGATCACGTTTACTTTAGCGGCGGCAATTCAGGAAAAATGGGCTATTATCAACTCTTGTTGAAGTGATTTTAACACGTTTTAAAGGAATCTGCACTCGATATGACCGGCCACATCGACAATTTGTTGACCGACCTAGATCGAATTCAAAATACAATCATTCATGGGCGGGTCGTGGCGATTCAAGGCATGCTTGTGGAAATCAGCGGGGTGCAAGGCCACTTGTCGGTTGGCGACCGCTGCGAACTTTTGGGACGTCGAGGCATCGTCGTGCCGTGCGAAATCGTCGGGTTTCGTGACGGGTGCGCGCTTGGCATGCCGTTTTCGTCGCTGGATGGCATTGGCTTGGGAAGCCGCGTCGAACTAAGCGATATTCAACCGGTAATTTATCCCAACGATGCGTGGCTCGGGCGCGTGGTGAACGGTTTTGGGGAAAGCGCCGATGGCAAGGGGCCATTGCCGCAGGGAACGGCGCCATACCTTGTCCGCAATCAACCGCCGCCCGCGCATACGAGGCTTCGCGTCGGTGGCAAACTTGACCTTGGCGTTCGCTCGGTGAATACGTTTTTGACGTGTTGCAGCGGTCAACGCATGGGCATTTTTTCGGGCTCCGGCGTTGGTAAATCCATTTTGTTGTCCATGCTGGCGCGGTTTTCGTCCGCCGAGGTGATTGTTTTCGGACTGATCGGCGAACGGGGCCGGGAATTGCAGGAATTCATCGAGGACGATCTTGGGCAGGAAGGTTTGTCGCGCAGCGTCGTCGTCGCGGCGACATCGGATGAATCGGCGTTGTTGCGCCGCCAATCGGCGTACATCACCATGGCCGTAGCGGAATATTTTCGCGACCAGGGCAAGGACGTTTTGTGCCTGATGGATAGCGTCACGCGGTTCGCCATGGCGCAGCGCGAAATCGGCTTGTCCGCGGGTGAGCCGCCAGCCAGCAAGGAGTACACGCCGACGGTGTTTGCGGAATTGCCCAAGCTTCTGGA
>JABJJH010000002.1 GCA_018660965.1 Rhodospirillaceae bacterium
CACATTAATTGTCGTCAGAGGAGTGACTTCTCCCTTTTACTTGGGAAATGCGGGTTCACATTAGTCATCGGTGGATTGATTGTTTGGGCCGGAACCATCGCAATCATGCTTCCTTACTAAGCGAGGGCTAATCGGATCAAAATTGATGCAGGCGTCAATCCTGCATTGCTCTTACGCAGAACACCATTTCACAGGCACAAAAAGGGCGTCACGTAGACCGTCTCACACGCCCAGAGTAGTCATCGAATTACGCCCCGCAGTCTGCGGGGCTTTTTATTGACAGAATTAGCCGGGCGGCTGCTACAGTTTTCGGAACCAAGCGAGCCGATCGTCCAGGCGGCGCAATTCCATGTCGAGCCAGCCGCCAAGATGGCCGCCACCGTGGCGTTTCCGCAGCTCGGTCAAACGTGCTACTTCGGTTTCGCACATTTCAACCAGTGTTTCCGCCTGTTCGGCCTGAGCGTCACGCGGCAATAGATGCAAAAACCGGATTTTCAGCGCGATGACGAGGTTGCTCACCTCGTTCATGGGCGCACGGACGTTCGACAACATCAACTCCGCAAAAACCTCCCGACCCGCGTCGGTAATGCGCAACAGGTGATCTTCCGCGGATGCCGCATCATCATCTGTTTTGGCCTCGATCGTTTCAACGAGGCCTTCGTATTGCAGCAATTCCAAGGATGTACCGAGCAGGTCCAGCGACGGCCCGGCAATATGCGTCACGAAATAGCGCACATCGCTGGCCAACGCGGCGTAACGGCAATCGCCTTCGACAAGCGCGCCCAACGCCGCCAAGCGAACTGCTTCGGTCGGGATCAACGTGTTATCGCGATACATCGTCCATATTCCCTATCTGAACCCTTTAGGCGACCACATTGCCTCTTAAGTACGCCTATTACGCCGCCCGTTCGAGTGACAAATCGGCCCAAACCTCAACCAGAGCTTCCACCAAGCGATCCATCATATCATCCGTATGCAAGGGCGTCGGCGTAATTCGTAACCGTTCGGTGCCGCGCGGGACGGTCGGGTAGTTGATTGGCTGCACATAAATGCTGTGCCGCGTCATCAACGCGTCGCTCGCATCCTTGCACAAACGCGCGTCCCCAACCAACACTGGTACGATATGGCTCACCGAAGGCATCACGGGAAGGCCCGCCTGTTTCAACTTGGTTTTCAGGGTTCGCGCCCGTTCCTGATGCCGATCACGAAGGTCTTGCGCGCCGCGCACATGACGAACGCTAGTCAAGGCGCCCGCCGCCACAGCAGGCGGCATGGAGGTCGTGAAAATAAACCCGTTACCGAACGAGCGAATATAATCGACCAACGCCGTCGAGGCCGCGATGTAGCCGCCGACAACGCCGAAGCCCTTGGCCAACGTACCCTGCATCACCGTCACCCGATCCATGACTCCATCGCGTTCCGCAACGCCCGCGCCCGTCGGGCCATACATGCCAACCGCATGGACTTCATCCAGATAACTAATCGCATTGTGCTTTTCGCAAACTGATAGAATTTCGTCCAGCGGCGCGATGTCGCCATCCATCGAATACACGGATTCGAACACGACCATCTTCGGCGCATCCGGGTCGTCCGCGCTCATCAAGCGGTCCAAATCTTCCGGGTCGTTGTGTTTGAACACCCGTTTGTCCGCCCGGCTGTGCCGGATGCCTTCGATCATCGAATTGTGGTTGAACGCATCGGAATAGATCAAACAACCCGGTAACCCCATGCCCAATGTCGATAGCGCGGTGACATTGGCGACATAGCCGGATGTGAAGATCAGCGCCGCCTCGCGTTGATGCAGCGACGCCAACTCCTGTTCCAGCAGAACGTGATAATGGTTGGTGCCCGAAATATTCCGCGTGCCGCCGGCCCCGGCGCCGCATTCGTCCAGCGCCGTGTGCATGGCGGCGATAACTTCCGCATTCTGGCCCTGGCCCAAGTAATCGTTGGAACACCACACCAACACATCGGACACCTGTCCGCCTTCGTGATGGGTGGCGACCGGATACCCGCCCCGGCGCCGGGCCAAATCGGCGAATGTCCGGTAATTACCGTCCTCGTGAAGCGTGCCCAGACGCTCCTTGAAAAAACCCTCGTAATCCATTTCTTCCGTCCTGCTTACACTCGGTTCGTCACGCCGCCGCACCGGTCCGTCCCTGGACCATTTCGTTGCAATCCCCCAACGCTTTTTCGAAGCGGTCGAACATATCGTCGATTTCCGTTTCCGTTATAATCAATGGCGGGCAAAAGGCCACTGTGTCATTTGGCAGCGCCCGCACGATCAAGCCATGTTCCTGTGCTCTGGCGGCGATAAAGGGGCCGACCCCCTCAGACGGGTCGAAATGGGTCCGGCTCGATTTGTCTTTCGCCAACTGCACCGCGCCAATCAGCCCAATCGCCCGCGTTTCCCCGACCAGGGAATGTTCCATGAAGGCGTTGACGCGGGCCTGGAACCGCCCGGTCACGCTACGGACATGGCCGATGATATCACGTTCTTCATAAAGTTTAAGCGTTTCCAATGCCACGGCGGCGGCCACCGGATGGCCGGAATAGGTAAATCCGTGTCCGAAGACGCCAACTTTATTACTGTTGGCGCTGATGGTCTTGAAGACCTCTTCGTTAATCAACACCGCAGATATGGGCAGATAGGCCGACGACAAGGCTTTCGCCATGGTCATCATATCCGGCTTCAGATCATAGGTTTCCGTCGCGAACATATTGCCAGTACGGCCGAACCCGCAAATCACTTCATCGGCGATAAACAGGATGTCGTACTTCTTCAGAACCACCTGAATTTTCTCGAAATAGGTTCTCGGCGGCATGATAACGCCGCCGGCGCCCATGATCGGTTCGGCGATGAACGCCGCAACGGTTTCCGGACCTTCGTCAAGAATTTGCTGCTCCAGGCTTACGGCCAACCGCGACGCAAAATCTTCCTCCGTCTCGCCATCGAGGCAAAACTCGTAGTAATGCGGACAATCCGTATGACGTATGTTTGCGATTGGCAGGTCAAAATCCATGTGATTGGCTGGCAGGCCCGTCAGACTGGCGGCAGCGACCGTGACGCCATGATAGCCACGAATTCGGCTGAAAATTTTCTTCTTCTCCGGCCGTCCCTTGGCGTTGTTATAATACCAGACCAACTTGACGACCGTGTCATTGGCCTCCGACCCGGAATTGGCGAAAAACGCCTTCGACATGGGAACCGGGACCAACTCGATCAGCCGCTCGGCCAGATCAATCGCGGGGTTATGACTCTTAGACGAAAACACGTGATAAAAGGGCAGTTCGCGCATTTGCCGCGTCGCAGCCTCGATCAAACGTTCCTCGCCAAACCCCAATGAGGTGCACCAAAGCCCCGCCAGACCCTCGATATATTCTTTGCCCGCTTCGTCGCGAATATAAATACCCTTACCACCACGGGCGATAAACGGGCCGGTCTCCTGGTGTTTTTCGAGGTTTGTGTAGGCGTGTAAAACATTCGCAATATCCCGGCTCTCGGGAGAATTGGTGCGGTCGGTCATAGGCTGGTCTTTCAATAGAATGTGAACCCCATTGGGTCGAAACCTATACTTACATAATAATTGGATTTGGCGAAACAACGTTCTCCGCAGTTTCAATAATTCAATTTTAATAAATTAATTGTAGAATAATTATTATAACAATATATAAATGTGATTTATAGCATTAACCGGATATCCCCATGACCGACGTTTACGTCCTCCATGAAAATAACGAATGGCTCGCGCCCCTGCAGGCGGCCTTATCCCGTGAAAGCGTTCCTTTCAAGGAATGGCATCTGAATGAAGGATCGTTCACCTTCGACAGCGCACCCCCGGAAGGTGTCTTCTACAACAGAATGAGCGCATCCGCACATACGCGCGGCCACCTGCATGCGCCGGATTACACCGCTTCGGTATTGACGTGGTTGGAAGCGCATGGCCGGCGTGTCGTCAACGGCGCACGGGTGTTGGCGCTCGAACTCAGTAAGGTCAAACAATACGCCGCCTTGCAGGCTTGCGGGGTGCGGACGCCCCGCACCGTTGTCGCGGTCGGCAAGGACGCACTGCGGAAGGCGGCGCGTGACTTTGGCGCGCCGTTGATCCTGAAACCAAATCGTGGCGGCAAGGGCGCCGGGGTCCAACTTTTCAACACTATCGGCGCGGTGGAAGCCTTTCTGGACAGCGATGCCTATGAAACCGGCCCCGACGGAATCATGCTTATCCAAGACTATATAAAATCTCCGAACGCATCGATATTCCGCAACGAATTTGTCGGCGGAAAGCATCTGTACACGGTTCGCGTCGACACGTCCCAGGGGTTTGAACTTTGCCCCGCCGACGTCTGCCAGATCGACGACCTCGCCTGCCCGGTCGGTGAAGAGACGGGAGAAGAGTTGGGTGAGAGCCCGACGCCGCGCTTCGAAATCGTCAAGGATTTCGATCATCCAAACCTCGAATTGTACGAGCGCTTTTTGCGTGAAAACGGAATCGAAGTCGCGGGAATCGAAATGATTTTCGACAAAGACGGAATCGCCTGGACCTACGACGTGAACACCAACACGAATTACAATCCGGACGCGGAAGAAAACGCGGGTTATAATAATACCGCGCACTCAGGCATGGGCGCGCTTAGTCAATTCCTTGGCGAAGAACTGGCGAAACTCGAAATTCGCACCGCCGCCGAGTAACGCCGCGTTTGCGAGGTCGTCTTGATCGTCGTCTTTGGCTCTATAAACATCGACCTGGTTCAACGAACGCCGCATTTACCCGCGCCTGGCGAAACCGTCTTATGCGACGGGTATGATCTGGTTCCCGGCGGCAAGGGCGCCAATCAGGCGCTGGCCGCCGCCCGCGCGGGCGCGTCCACCGCGATGATCGGCATGGTCGGCCCGGACGCCTTCGCAGAGTCGGCTCTCAGCGAGTTGAGCCAAGCTGGCGTAGATCTAACCGGGGTTGGCCGCTCCACTCGACCAACCGGGTGCGCCAGCGTTCATGTCGCCGAGGATGGCGAAAACGCCATCGTCGTCTCCAGCGGCGCCAACCAAACGGTCACGGCGAACCAGGCGCCCGATTCCACCTTCACGCCGGATACAACCGTCGTTTTGCAAATGGAGATACCGTTACCGGAAAACTGGGCGTTTCTGCATCGCGCCCACGGCGCGGTTCGGCGCGCCATTCTCAATGCCGCCCCGGCCGGTCTCGTACCGAACGACGCGCTGAACCATCTCGACATTCTCGTGGTTAACGAAGGCGAAGGCGCCGAAATAGCCGCCCAGGCGGGCCTGACGACAATATCGTTGCGCGACGTCCCGGCGCAACTGGCGCGCCAATACGATTTGACCTGCATTTTGACACTGGGCGCGGACGGAGCCATCGTGGCGAGCCGCAACGACATATTTTCCGTCGCCGCCGCACCGGTGACGCCCATCGACACCACGGGCGCAGGCGACACCTTCGTTGGTGTTCTCGCAGCCGGGCTGGACGCCAACCTGGGTATGCGCCAAGCCGCGGCGCGGGCGAGTCTGGCCGCGAGCCTGACCTGCACCATCACCGGCGCGCAAACTTCCATACCCACGACCGCGACAATCGACGCTAATTTGGGCCACCTGCCCAAGATCGAAACGTTAAATTAGACGCCTCACAACTCACCGCTGCGCCACGCTCCTCAGGATCGCATAAGCGCGGTCGATCTGTTCGTCCCCGGGATGATCCTTGTCCAATTCAACCACAATCGAGGGGTCGATTCCCTTACCCACCGTTTGGCCCGACGGCGTATAATACCGGGACGTCGTCAGTTTCAGCGCATTGCCTTCGCCGAGCGGCAAAATTGTCTGCACCAAGCCCTTACCAAAACTGCGCGTCCCGACAAGGGTCGCGCGTCGATGATCACGTAAAGCGCCGGCCAGTATTTCCGACGCCGATGCGGAACCTTCATTAATCAAAACAACGATTGGCGCCCCTTTCGTAACGTCGCCATTCGCAGCCGTATAGCGTTGCCTGTGCGAACGTCCGCGAGTGACGACAATATCACCGTCGTTCAAAAGCGCATCGGAAAGGGATATCGCCTGTCCAAGCAGCCCACCGGGATTATTACGTAGATCAAGCACGAACCCCGCCACCCCGCCACCGGCCTGTTCGTGGATTTCCCGCACCGCCTGCATGAATTCCGGCGTCGTGTTAGAGGCAAACGTGGTAACGCGAATATAGCCGATATGACCGTCGAGTTTCCACCGAACCGCCTTAACCCGGACAACCGAGCGGACGATTCGTACATTGAACGGGGACGCGCCTGCCCGGGACAGACTCAGGATAACCTGGCTGCCGATCGGGCCGCGGAGGCGCGAAACCGCTTCACGAAGCGATATTCCCGAAAGTGTTTCACCATCCGCATGCGTAATTAAATCGCCCGCTTTAATGCCCGCGAGCGCCGCCGGCGTATCGTCGATTGGTGAAATTACCTTAATGAAGTCACCATCCTTGGTGATTTGAATGCCGATGCCGCTGAACCGGCCCTTCGTTTGGTCGCGCATCGCGCTATAATGGCTTGCATCCAGGTAACTGCTGTAGGGGTCGAGCGAGCCCAGCATGCCCTGTATGGCGGCCCTCACCAATTGTTCCCGACTCGCATCAACCGGCTTCGGATAGGCGTCCCGCATTCCCTTCGCCGCCGCCATCACCAGGCGAGCATCATCGACGTCATCAACATAGTAGTCGCGAACCCGGTCGACTATTTTCGCAAATAGCTGAAAATTCGGCGATCCCGGTTTAAGCCTGTCGTCCGCTCTGGGAGCGTATTGTGAAACAGCTTTGGCGAACCGTTCGGTCACTGCCAACGATTCTGGCCCCGGGCTGTGCTGCTGCGCCGCGCCGCAGCCCACGGCAACAACCACAACCGCCAAGAAAAGCGCAAATCGCTTCATGAATTCCGTTTTCGCTTCGATAAGATCAGGTCGGGATTATACGCCGCGTATCTACACGCCAACAATGGTTACCGTGCAGCGCAAACGACGATTTCAATCAACGTTTCCGGTCGCGCCAGAACCGCGCCGACACAAGCGCGCGTGGGCGGATTATCCCGGTCAATCCAGGATTTCCATACCTCGTTCATGGCGTCCTTCATGGACATGTCTGTAAGATATATCGTAGCCGTCAACAGCCGGGATTTGCTCGTTGCGGCCTCCGCCAGATAATGGTCTATTTTCGCCAGAACCTGTTGGGTTTGCCCTTCAATCGTTTGAGATTGATCGTCAGCCGTCAGACCACACAGATGTATGACGCCCCCATATTCAACGACCCTGCTCATAATGGGGCCAATCTCCATCCGCTTGATTGTCATCCTGCCGTCCTCCAAACACAATTTACACGCCGGTCGATCGCCGACGAATGCATGATATCGGACTCTCCTTCATAAAATGCAATCATATGTTAGTGAATATTGTCGAAAATCGGTCCGAGTCCAACAAAGCCCCTCCCCCTTAATTACGCTAGGCTATATTATAGCGGCGTGCTAGATTCTTAATCGATCAGCATAGCACAGTGAGAAAGGTTATCGCGTGACTGAAAAGTCCGGCGCCCCAGCCCCCGGCGATGATAATTGGGTCATTCCCGTGCCTGCGACCGGGGACCCCCTTTATGCGTTGATTCCCTGGGCGTTGTATCAACGCCTGACCGAACGATCGGAAGCGCTGGAACACGACGCCGTTCGGGTGGACTACCCGTCTCAAAACTGGGTGAATGCTCCAGCCTTGGCGAACAACGACGCCAGTATGTTCGAAGCCGACGAGCCATGGGCGACAGAACCCGAATTAAACCGCTTCAAGGGCGCAATTTCCCAAGAACAAATACCGCTTGAAGCCTTGGACCGTTTGCTGGAGGGTGACCATCCGGTCAAGGTTTTCCGCAAGCATCGAGGATTGACGCAAAAAGAGCTCGCGGCGATGACCGGTTTAAACCCCACCTATCTCTCTCAAATCGAAACGCGCAAGCGCGGCGGCTCCACGCGGGTTTATCGTCGCTTGGCGGCCGCCCTTGCCGTCGATATTGGCGACCTCATTGATTAGACACCCCCACACAGGCGAAAGCCTGTAATTCCCTGCCATTCCTGGAAGTCCCGTGCACAACATTTCCGTCACGCTCGAAACCTTGCCCGATCCACCTAAACTTGAGTCAATCTGGCGCTCGTTAGCGACTCGCTCCGATCATTCGATTTTCCAGAGTTGGCCCTGGGTGCGATGCTGGCTGGACATGCCCGACGTCGAACCATCGCTTTTGATCGCCCGTGACGGGGATACAGTCGTCGGCCTCGCCTTAATCCAGGATTCCATACAACATCGACGGTTCATGCGCATTCCAACGTTATATCTGCAAGAAACAGGCGATCCCGATATTGATTCCTTATTCATCGAATACAATGGCTTCCTGACAGACCGGGCCTGTAGCAACGCTGTCGTAGCAGCCTGCCTCAATTTCCTGATCACCCAGCCCGATGGTTGGCGGGAATTGCAACTTAGCGGCGTTTCAGACACACTTAAAACATGTGCCGAACAGGCGGACGCCCATTGCGAAATCCGTAGCGACCGAACATCCTATTTCGTGGATTTGGACACCCTGCGCGCGCAGGATCAACCTTACCTTGACGCATTGAGCCGAAACACCCGGCAGCACCATAACAGATCCCGGCGACA
>JABJJH010000465.1 GCA_018660965.1 Rhodospirillaceae bacterium
CACGCACCCCGGCGTAATCCCCCCTTTGGCGCCGTCATGCATCCGGACTTATGGCGTTGACGCCGCCGAATTCGCCAGGCGGCGATATGTCTGAATGCGCGGGCTGATTTTATGAAAAAACTGCTTGCAAACCAGTCGATCTGGCTCCATATCGTGCGCCGAATTTCCCGATGATGGCGACCGCCGGAAGTGGCGTCGGTATGGAGTGCTTGGAATGGCGGACAACAGTCGCGGCGGGGGCGCCCTGGCCCCGATTTCAGACGTTTCCCATGTTGATTTCGACGCCAGCGCCGAACATTCGGACTTGGATCGAAATGACTTCGTTGCTGCGCGGGAAGGCGTCAGCTTTGCGGGTACTCACTTGATTGTGGACCTTTGGGGCGCGTCGCGGCTGGACGACATCGATTTTATCGAAGAAACGATGCGGGCTTGCGTGGACGCGGCGGGCGCCACGTTGTTGCATATTCATCTGCATCACTTCACGCCGAACCAGGGCGTGTCCGGGGTGGCGGTGCTGGCGGAATCCCATATCAGCATTCACAGCTGGCCGGAATATGAATACGCGGCGATGGATATCTTCATGTGTGGCGACGCCCAGCCCCAACGCGCGGTCGATGTGCTTCGCGAGGCGTTCCAGCCTGAACGGGTCGATGTAGGCGAACACCTCCGGGGTCGCCGGTAATGCCGGGGTTCCAGTCTGGCGGCTCAGCGGCGGATTGGTTCGAGGAAACGCTGCACAAGGGATTTCGCGCGCGCTATCGCGTCGAAGAAATTCTGCACGAATCCGAAAGCAACCATCAGCACCTGGTGTTGTTTCGCAACGAAATTTTTGGCCATGTCCTGGCGCTGAACGGTGTGATTCAGACGACGGAACGAGACGAATTCGTGTACCACGAAATGCTGGCGCACACCCCGATCCTGGCGCATGGCGCGGCGCGCGACGTGTTGATTGTCGGCGGCGGCGATGGCGGCATGATGGAGGAAGTCCTCAAGCACAAGAGCGTCGAACGCGTCACCCTTGTCGAAATCGACGCCGGGGTGATCGAATTCTCCAAACAACATCTGAAATCCATCTGCGGGGACGCCTTCGACGACCCGCGCGCGGATATCGTCATCGCCGATGGCATGGCGTACGTCGCGGAGACGGACCGCCGTCACGACGTCATGATCATCGATTCGACCGATCCGATTGGGCCGGGAGAAGTGCTGTTCACCGAAAAATTCTATAAGGCGTGCAAGCGTTGTCTGGCGCCCGGCGGCGTCCTGGTGACGCAAAACGGCGTGCCCTTCATGCAAGGCGATGAACTGCGCCATACAATACGCGCGTTGCGACCGCTGTTCGCGGATGTGGGCTGTTATACCGCGACGGTGCCGACCTATATGGGCGGCTGCATGGCGTTCGGCTGGGCTTGCGACGATCTGAACGTGCGCGCGACGCCGTTGGACGCGCTGCGTGAACGCTTTGCGGCGGCGGCCCTTGAGACCGATTACTACACGCCGGAGGTCCATGTCGGCGCTTTCGCGTTGCCGCGCTATATCGAACGGCTGATCGCCTGATCATCGAAAGGGTCGCATCATGAGCGAATGGATGGAGGAGCTGGATGTCGTGTACGGCGCATGGCGTCTCCAGCTCAAGATGGATGAGGTGCTGGCGCGTCGGCGCGGCGATCATTACGACATCCTTTTGTTCGAGAACAAATTGTTCGGTCGGGTTCTGGCGCTGGACGGGGTGGTGCAAACGACCGAGCGCGACGAATTCGTGTTCCATGAAATGATCGTGCACGTGCCGCTTTTGGCGCATGGGGCGCCGCGCCGGGTTCTGATCGTCGGCGGCGGCGACGGCGGCGCACTGGAAGAAGCGTTGAAGCACGACAGCGTCGAGTCCGTGACCGTGGTCGAAATCGATTCCGCCGTCGTTGAATGCTGCCGCGCCCATATGACATCGGTCTGCGGGGCGGCGTTCGAGGACCCTCGCACCAATCTTGTCATTGGCGATGGGGTCGCCCACATCGCCGCGACCGAAGACGAATACGATGTCATTCTGATCGACTCCACCGATCCGGTGGGGCCGGGGGAGGCGTTGTTCCAGTCGTCCTTCTACCGCAATTGCCGCGACCGGTTGGCGCCGGGCGGGGTGTTGGTGTCGCAATTCGGCGTTCCGTTCGCCGAACCGGAATGGCTGGCGCGGCCCTATTTGCGCCTGACCGATTCGTTTACGCACACGCAATGTTATCTGGCGCCGGTCCC
>JABJJH010000001.1 GCA_018660965.1 Rhodospirillaceae bacterium
CCGGTTCCTGGGGCATGGGCGCGCTCGGCTTCACCTTCGTGTCGCCCGACGCCGCCAAGGCCTGGGTCAACAAGTACTACAACAATCTGCTGAACAACCAGACCAAGCTGACGGACTATCCCGCCAACCCCAACATCGCCATGGTGGCCGGGTTTATGTGCGCGGAAACCGACGAAGAGGCCTACGAAAAGGCGGCCGGCTGGACGTTCTTCATCTTCGCCCTGTCCTATTACGGTCGCAAAGGCATGGACGCCCCGGGCAAAGGCGATTTGTGGAAGGAATTCCAGGACTGGCGATATACCGAAAAGGCGCAAGCCGCGTTCAATGGCGCGCTGATCGGATCGCCGGATACAATCCGCAAGAAACTGCGCATCTTCAAGGAATCCAACGTCGATCAGGTCATCTTGTTGAACCAGGCCGGCAACACGTCGCACGAAGACATCTGCGGCAGTCTGCAAATGTTCGCCGATGAAATCATGCCTGAATTCCAAGCCGACGAGGCCGAACACGCCCAGTGGAAAGCGGACGTGCTGTCCCGCAAAATCGTCCTGGAGGATCTGGACACCCAAGCCTACGACATCTTCAGCCACCAGAACGCCGACATCGTGCGATTGACGCCGGAACAGTTGAAGGCGCAAATGGCGAAGAAAGACGCAGAAAAGGCCGCCGCCGGGGACGACTAGATTCTTCTACCGCGACGCGATCGCCTGCGCCGTCGCCAGATCGACCGGCGCGTCGCTTAACATCGCCGCCAGGGCGTCGTCGTCGCTGTCGCCAATCGCCAAGGGGTCGTGCGGCGCCAGACGATGATCGACCACCATGCGCGCCAGGATGAGCCGCCGCGCGTCGCCGCCGTCCCGGCCAAGCTGCGCGCCTTCACGCGCCATCAACACCGCGCTGGCGACATGATACAATGCGTCGGATGCGCGGCGCGCCAGCGGTTCATTGCGCGTCGCGCCAACCTCTCCGGCGAAAGCCACGGCGCGGGTGATGGTGTTCGACAGATTGCCCCGGAATTGGCCCGGAATTTCCGGCGCATCGTCAAGCGCGTCCTGCAACGCATCGCCCAAGTCCTCGTGCGCGCCAATTTTGGCGACCGCGCGGTTCACGATGTCCAGGGCGTTGATGTTCGACGTGCCTTCCCACAACACACCGATATGGGCGTCGCGCACCAGCCGCGCGTTCACCCAATCCTCGATGAAGCCATTGCCACCGCGCACCTCCATGGCGCCGGTGGCGACCGCGATGTTGTCCCGGCAGGTTCGGAATTTCAGCAAGGGCGTTAGAATACGCGCGACCCGTTCGGCGTTCGCGTCGCCATTTTCCGCCGCTTCAAGCTGCGTGGCGGTAAACAGCGCCATCGACAACGCCTGTTCCGTCGGGACCATCAACTTCATAAGCTGGCGGCGCAACAACGGCTTGTCGATCAACCGTTCGCCGAACGCCAGCCGGTTATGCGCCACCACCAGGGATTCGTTGAGACAGCGGCGCATCATCGCCGCCGCCCGCACGCCATGGGACAGCCGCGACAAATTCACCTGATCCATCATCTGTTTCAGGCCTTTATTGGCGTGCGGCCCTACCTCGCCCAGGGGATAGGCGACGGCGCCGTCGAAGATAATTTCTCCCGACGCCATGGAGTTCGTGCCCATCTTGTTTTTCAACCGCACGATCCGGTACTGGTTGCGGCTGCCGTCGTCCAGGCGCCGGGGCAACGCGAACAGCCCAAGGCCGCTATTGCCACCGGGCGCGCCTTCGGGCCGGGCCAGCAACAACGCGACATCGCCATCGACGCAGGAACAGAACCACTTTTCGCCGTATAGCCGCCATTCGCCGTCTTCATGGCGCGCTTCCAGTTCGATGTTCGATACATCCGATCCGCCGGTTTTTTCGGTCATGAACTGCGCGCTTTTCAGAATTTTGTCCTTATCCTGACTCCACAATCCCGGCAGAAACCGGTTTTTCACCGCCGTGTCGCCATAGCGTTCGATCAGCATGGCGGACGTGTCGGTGACCGAGATCGGGCACATCAATCCGAATTCGGATTGCACAAAAAGATACTGGAAGATGTATTTCGCCAGCGGCGGAACTTTCCCCGGCCAGCCGAAGGCGCCCGGCGTGCGCGACATGCAATGGATGCCAAAATCGAGAAACCCGATTTTCTCCATCTCCCGGTAAGCGGGGTGAAACTCCACCCAGTCTTCGTCCCGGCCCATGGCGTCGCGATGGTGCAGCACCGGATCGCGCAAATCGGCAAGGCGCGCCAGCGTGTCCAGTTCATCCCCGGCGATGGCGCCCAGACGCCGGTAGTGCGGCGTCATATGCGTGCGCAGATCGTCCGGCATGTATAATTTCAACAGATCCTGGAGACTGTTGTCGATGTCGAAAAAATTGAGGCCATGACAATCCGGCGCAACCCAATCAGACGGTGATCCAGTCTTGGGCGCATCCATGGTTCTCACAAAATTCATCGTCTCCATCTCCTGGCTGGGAATTATCCATAGGTCCCCATGGTGGCGACGGAAATAACCCGCGACAAACGATAATTTGGCGGGTTATGATTGAGTAAATAGCAATCAAAGACAAAATGTGATGCACTATATACCCTCTGTTCGTGGACTTCGCGCCTTTGAAGCGGCGGGCCGCAGCTTGAGCTTTGTTCACGCCGCGCGGGAGTTGAACGTCACCCCCGGCGCGATCAGCCGCCAGATACAAAGCCTTGAGGCGTATCTGGGCGCGGCGTTGTTCACACGCGGCCACAAACGGGTCGAATTGACGCCGCTGGGGCGCGACTACCTCGCCGATATCGCGGCGCCGTTGGAGCGGGTGGCGGCGGCCACCGCGCGCATCCGCGAGCAGGCGAATGCAGGGCCCGGCGACGCGGCGATATCCGTTTGCGCCTATCCGACCTTCGCCATTCGCTGGTTGATTCCACGCTGGAGCAAGTTTTACGACCGTCGTCCCGACATTGACCTTCGGTTGACCACGACGTTGAACCCGGCGGACTTCGAACACGACGATTACGATCTGGCGATCCTGGTGGCGGCGGAAGACACCCGACGTGATGGCCCGAGAAGTGGAAGCCAAAGAAGTCGTGACCTGATTCAGCACAAGCTTTTGGACGTCGATGTGTTCCCGGTGTGCAGCCCGGCCCTGGCCGCCGATATCCACACAACCAACGATTTGGCGCGCCATACCTTGATCCACAGCGCGCCCCGTCCCCAGGACTGGCGGCGCTGGCTTGATGCAGTCGACGCAAGCGGCGTCGACACCGGCAAGGGACTGCATTTTGAAAGCCTAAACCTGGGTCTGCACGCCGCGATCGAGGGTATCGGCGTCGCCATGGGGATAGAGTCGCTGATCGCGGACGACCTTCGCAGCGGCCGTCTCGTGCGCCCCTTCGCCGACACGGTCCATGACGCCGCCTGGCGATCCGGCAGCCCGTTCCATATCGTCTATCCCGCGGAAAAGGCGTCGAACCCGAAACTGACGGCGTTTCGCGACTGGTTGTTGGACGAAGCCGGTGCGGACGGGGTAAAATGACGCCATCCGCCACCACGACAGGACGTCATCGCCATGCCCACTTTTGACATCGTCTCCAAGACCGACATGCCCGAAGTCGATAACGCGGTGCAGGGCGCGCTGCGGGAAATTTCCACGCGTTACGACTTCAAGGGCTCCAACTGCACCATCGAACGCACCGATGAAGTTATTCAGCTTCACGCCGATGACGATTTGAAGCTGCGTCAGGTGCAGGAATTGCTGCGCACCTACCTGGTTCGGCGCAAGGTGGACCCCGCCGCGCTGGATTTCGCCGACCCCGAAAAGGCCGGCAACAACATGCTTCGTCAAACCGTGACGGTGAAACAGGGCGTGGAACGGGAACTGGCGCAGAAAATCGTCAAGGCGTTAAAGGGCGCGAAGCTGAAAACGCAGGTCGCGATTCAAGGTGACGAACTGCGCGTCAGCGGCAAGAAACGCGACGATTTGCAAGCTGCGATCCAGTTCGTTAAGGACATGAAAATCGAACAGCCCCTGCAATATGTGAATTTCCGGGACTAACGACGGGCGGTTATTCGCCTGCCGATTATCCACTTGCCCATTATCCGCTAGACCGAGTCTCAATCCGCACGCACCCCTGGACAGGGTCGACATAAACAACATCGCCGGTGCGAATCGCCTGGGTGATGTCCGTATCGAAGCGGTCGACGAACGGCAGATCGGCGAAGGCCGCGCCCTGCGCCATGACCGGGTTGGCGTTGTTCAACAACAAGGCCAGCGGCGCCTTGCCAGCCAACACCATGTCCCGCAACATCCAGGCCGACGCCACCCCGCCCTTGGCCGCGTTCAACACCAGTATTTTGCCGACATAGGATTCGCCGTACAGCTTGTGCGCGGGCCGGGACACAACGCCGCGATCCCGGTCGAGGTCGTAACGCGCGCTGAAATCATCGGATGCGGCCAGGGCGACGCCGCGCACCGGCGACCCGATGCCGACATGCCCGCGAAATATCAGCGCGTCGGGTTGCGGGGTCATGGCAATATCTTTCCCGCGATGGCGGATTTCACGCATTGTTCGAGGGACGCCGCCCGGGGGCGATACCCATAGCCCGCGCATATATTGGCGACCTTGAGCGAATGGGTCATCAGGCGGTCCCAGTTATGGCTTTCGCGGATTTCCTTGGCGAAGGTTGCGAAGAAGTCATGGCCATGCACCAATCGCCCCCCGGCGGCTTCGATCCGCTGCTTCACGCCGATCCGTTCGGCGGCGGCCTTGATTTCCAGCGGCGCGTAAGCCAGCAACGTCGTGTCGGGATGCACCCGCGCGCCGTCCAGAAGCTCGGCGATTTCAACCAGTTCAGTGATGGTCAGTTGCGGCGTCGAGAGCGCGACCACGTCGAGCTTTTCCCCCGCCCCGCCCCAGGAGTCGAGGAATTCCAGCACATCGGCTTGCGTTAACACCGTTGGGTCGGGCGCGGGCTTCCCAAACGCCGTTTCCCAATCCGGCGCTTCCGGCGTGACGCCAATAATGTGGAACATGGCGATAGAGCCAAAACTGGCGAGATTCAACGCCATGTGATTCAGCGACAGGATGGCCGCCGATCTGTCGGGAATTTCAAGCGCCGGAACCGACCAGTAGGAATTCAACGCACGACCGATCAGCGCCCCCACCGCGCCCCATTCAGCGACATTGCACGGCGTGAAATCCAGCCGATAAGCGTGCGTCGCGCGTCTGCTTTCATCAAGATGAAAGCCATAGCGCGGAACACGGCCGGTGAAAAACGCGGCCAGACTGGATGGCCCCGCTTCGAAATTACACCGCGCCCCAACAAGACTGTTCATGTAGATGACGGAAGGGGTGCCCGAATACCCACAGGCTTCCCCGAAGGCGGGCGGAGTCACCGAGTGATCGTTGATATAGGCGTGCGACGTCGCAACGCCCAAATCCGCCAGCGCCTCGACCGCTTCTTCGCTTTGCGCCGCCAGGTCACGACCCGGCAGCAGGAATTTGAAGGTTTCTTCATCGAACCCGCGAAAATCGGCCGCCGCGAAGGCGCGTGGTTTTCGCTGTTCGGGCGGCAATTCCGCCAATTCACGCAGGAACGCAATTCCGGAATTACCGATGGTTTCCCGGTCAGAACTAATATGGATCAATCGGACGGGCGTGAAATCCACCGCATCGAAAAATGTTCCAACACGTTGTTGATATTCAATGCCCCAGCGCGCGGCGTCGCCATGCGCGCCGTCCAACATTTCCTGTTCGAGCGCGTTCAGTTTCAAGTGTCAAACAACTTTATGAACCATCTTCGGGAAAGCGGTCGACGATGCGATGCGCGGATGCGTGAACGCCGTGGGTTTTCAAATCAACCGATCCCGTCGCGCGGAACCCGTGCTTGACGTTCGGGGGAAACACCATGGTCACGCCGGGGCCGATGGCGACCAATCCGTCCTGGCCTTCGATCCACGCCTCGCCTTCGCCTTCGATGACGCTGACGACTTCCATATAGGGGTGCGAATGGGTGCCCGTGGAATAACCCGGCGGCGACACCTGAACGCCGACGCGCACCGGCGTTGACCCCTCATCGTCACCAACCAGCGTCTGATAGGTCGCGCCATTGGGAAATGATTGCTTAGTGATGTCGTTCAGTCTGATAACCGGCATAATCAATCTCCTCGCCAACAATCGGTCATGGATAGTATAACCAGTTCAACGTAGCGCCGTAAAACCCGGGGATAACCGATGGATGGTCAATGACGCGCATTCTGCATTTCACCGACGCGCATTTGCGCTGGAACCAGCCGGGGAGCGCCGCGAATCCCCTTCGATTGTCGCGCACGATGCCGGATGCACTGACCCGACTTGCGGATCGTATCACAGAAATAAAGCCCGATGTCGTGGTAATGACCGGCGACCTTCTGGACGTGCCCGACGACGTGCTGGCCGGCGCGCCCGCCGATGGCCGTCCGCTGGACGAATGGCGCGCGGAAATCGAAGCCGATTTCCAGATATTTCGCGACTGGTTTGACGCCATCGGCGTTCCCGGCCTCGCCGTGCCCGGCAATCACGACGATGTCGGCACCTTCCGCCGCGTGTTCGACGACCCGCCCATGGTTGCCGACATCGCCGGGATGCGGTTCATCAGTTTCTGGGATGAACTGGGTCCGGACCGGCAACCGCGCCGCACCGGCGCCCGGCGAAACTTGTACGATTCGGCGCTGATCGCCGCCGAACACGATCTGCCGCAAGTCCATCTGCAACATTACATGATCGACCCGCCGATCACGTCGCGGGGCTGGCAATACGAATATCGGGGCGCGGCGGACATGAAAGACGCGATGGAGAACTCGGGCCGGGTGCGTGCGGTGTTGTCGGGTCATTATCACCCCGGCAGTCTGGCGACGGGGCCCGGCGGCCTGATCCACTCGCTACCGCCCGCGTTCTGCGAAGCGCCGCATCCGTTCCGCGTCTATAACATTGAGGAGACCGGGGCCATCGACGTACGAAATTTTATATTATCAGATTGATAAGAAATTCCATTACAATAGCTGAGTTTTGAGAAGCAAAATACATCATACTGAGATCCATTGAATTCAGGGTGCCGTATGACGGACAAGAAAAGTTCACCCGAACCGGGCGACAACCGGTCGCGGGAGGCATTGATTGAGGAACTTGAGGAACTGCGGAGCAGTGAACGGCAATTACGGGCCGTAATAGACAATTGTCCCGTTCCTATATTTCTGAAGGATATCGAGGGCCGCTATCTGTTGGCGAACAGCGAATTCAAAAAATGGTATAATCAAACGGGGGAGAAAATTACGGACTCTTCCGTGGAACGTGTCCTGTCGGCGGAAAAAGCCAAGAGCGCGCGGGAACGGGATCGCGGGATTTTGGAATCTGGACGATCCAATGAAATGGCGCTCGACTGGGTCTTTCCCGACGGCGTGTCGCGCAGCACGATCGGCACTAAATTTCCAGTCCGGGACGAGACCGACGACATCATCGGCGTTGGCGGCGTTCGGATTGACGTAACCGCGCTGCGGTCCGCCGAAGCCGCGCTGGAAAATGTGCAACGGGGATTGGAGCAAAGGGTCGAGGACCGGACGAGAGAACTTCAGGAAAGCGAATCGCTGCTGCGTTCGATCTTCGATAACGCGCCTGCGCAGGTTAATTTAAAGGGTCGGGACGAGCGTTACATGCGCGTCAACGAAGCATTCGCAAGCGCTCGCAATGTCACGCCCGACGAGATAGTTGGCACTTACTCTCACGAGCTTTCCATACCGGATCACGCCCGTAACGCGACGTCTCAACACCGCAGGGTTCTCGAAACCGGCGAAACAATAATCGAGGAACGCAAAACATTTTCACGCACCGGGAAACCATACCATGCCCTTATAACGAAATTCCCGGTTTTCGATGCCGAGGGCAATGTCACCAGCGTCGGGACATTCAGCACCGACATTCACGCCTTGAAAGAAGCCGAAGCGGCAATGCGGCGAGCCTTGAACAAAGCGCGCGACGCCGATCAGGCGAAACAGGATTTTCTGGCCAACGTCAGCCATGAACTGCGAACGCCGTTGAACGCGATCATAGGGTTTTCCGATGTGTTGCAATTGGAATTTTACGGGTCTCTCGGCGACAAGCGGTATATTGAATACGCCGAGCACATTTCCCAAAGCGGGCATCATTTGCTTGCGTTGGTCAACGACATTCTCGATTTGTCGAAGATTGAAGCCGGCAAGCTCGAACTCTCCTTCGACGACATCGATATTGACGCCATCGCATCCGCCGCAACGCTGGAGCTGAAAGAGCAAATGCAGAAAAAATCCCTTCACTTTACGATGGAGGTCGACCGCGAGGCCGCGTTGATTCGCGCGGACGGCATGGCGGTTCGTCGGATACTGACAAACTTGCTATCGAATGCGGTGAAGTTCACACCAGAAAATGGCCACATCTCGCTTGCCGTTGATTTGGCCACGCCCGATTCGGTGGATATAGTCGTGTCGGATACGGGCATTGGCGTACCCCCATCCGATATCCAGAAAATTCTGACCCCCTTCGGACAATCCGGCGACATGGTGCTGGCGCGCGAAGGTGGCACCGGACTTGGATTGCCTATCGTCAATTCTCTGGTGAAGCTTCATGATGGAACGCTTGATATCGAAAGCGATGTCGGCGCTGGGACGAAGGTGCGCATCACGCTGCCCCGAACCGGGCGCGACTGAATTGGATTTGGCCCCCTGTAAGGCCGCTCTCCCTGCGCCCCAGCCTCGCGTTTAACTAGTGGTGCAACCGAAACGGATGGTACTCATCCGTTTCGGTTGCACCACCAGATCAATAGTTGGTGGGCTGATTCACGAAATGCTTGGGTTCCAAGCGTTTCGATCAGACCACTTGCCATCGACGCCGGTTCGCGGGGCCATCGACGTGCAGAATTTCACACGGCTCGATTGACCTGCGTTAACGTTATAATAACCAGACATGCGGTATACGGCAGTTTGTCATATTCAGAGAATCGCATGCGTGAAATTCCGCCTACCGTACCCGATGAAAACCGGTCGAAGGATTCCCTGCTTCAGGAATTGGCGGACCTTCGCCGCCGTGAACAACAATTAAGGGCTGTCATCGACACTTGTCCGGTGCCGTTGTTCCTGAAGGACACCGAAGGTCGCTATCTTGTGGCGAACAGGGAATTCGAAAAATGGTATAATCAGGCGGAAAAGGACATCCTGGGCGGCTCCCTTGAACTCGTTCTGTCCCCGACTCAAGCCGAAGCGGCGCGGGCGCGGGATCGCAAGGTTCTGGAAACCCACCGCCCCGATGAAAGAGAACTTGATATAACATTTCCCGACGGCGTGACGCGCCGTTCGATCGGCACGAAATTTCCGGTTTTTGACAACGCTGGCGACTTGATGGGGCTTGGCGGCGTGCGAATCGACGTGACCGCATTGCGAGCGGCGGAAGCCGAACTTAAAAAAGCGCACGCGGAACTGGAGCAGCGGGTCGAGGACCGGACGCGGGAATTACAGCAAAGCGAACGGCGTTTCCGGGACTTCGCGGAAGGCGCCACCGACTCATTTTGGGAAATGGATGCCGACCTGTACTTTACCAGCATGACGCACATGCTGCATCCCGACCATTCACCGTCACGCCAGGTATTCGGGAAAACCCGGTGGGAGGTCGTAGGCGTGGACGCTTACACTGATCCCGTTTGGGTTTCGCATCGTCAGGACATGGAAGCCCATCGTCCGTTCCGCGACTTTGAATATCAGGTGACGGACACGACGAATGGCGTACGACGCTTTACCGTCAGCGGGTCACCAATTTTCGACGATAATGGCGTCTTCAAGGGATATCGGGGAACAGCGTCCGACATAACCAAACGCGTCATGGCGGAAGAAAAGGCGCTGGCGGCGAGCAATCAACTCACCGAAGCCATCGAGGCGCTTTCGGAAGGGTTCATATTCTTCGACGCCGATGAACGCTTCGTCATCTGCAACAGCAAGTATCGCGAAATGTACGCACCGACGTCCGACATGCTTGAGCCCGGCGTTCAATACGAGGATTGGGTGCGCGCCTACGCCCTGTCCGGTCGCGACCTGGACACCATAGGACGGGAAGGTGAATGGCTGAAAGAGCGTCTGCAAGAATACCGCAATCCAACGGAACCAAAGGAATATCGCCTGAATGACGGTCGCCACATCCGCACCCTGGAATACATAACGGCGTCCGGCGGGTCCGCCGGGTTACGTGTGGACGTGACGGAAAGCAGACGGTTGGAAGCAGCCCTTCGGGAAAGCGAAAGCCGGTTTCGGGATTTCGCGGAAGCCACGTCCGATTCATTCTGGGAAATGGATGCTAATTTATGCTTTAGCAACACCACCCTTATGCAAGACTCCATCCATTCGACGACAACCGAACTCATCGGCAATACCCGATGGGGCGCCGTGGGGGCCGATGCGCAGAACGATCCGCACTGGTCCGCGCACCGGCAAGACATGGAGGCGCATCGTCCCTTCCGGAACTTCGAATACTGGCTGGACGACAAGGCGGGCAACGCGCGATGCATCAGCATCAGCGGGGTTCCGCAATTCGATGATTCGGGCGTCTTTTTGGGCTATCGCGGCGGCGCGATGGATGTAACGAATTTAAAAAAGGCGGAAGAGTCCGTGCGCGCCGCACTGGAAGACGCGCGCGAAGCGGACAAGGCGAAGCAGGATTTTCTCGCCAATATGAGCCACGAATTGCGCACCCCGTTGAACGCAATCATGGGCTTTTCCGAAGTCATGCAAATGGAATTCTTTGGGCCCTTGAACAACGCCCGCTATCTTGATTACGTCAACGACATTTCCCAAAGCGCGAATCATCTGCTGGTGCTGGTCAACGATATTCTCGATTTGTCGAAGATCGAAGCCGGCAAGCTTGAACTTTCCTTCGCCGACATAGACCTCGCCGCCGTAGCGTCCGCCGCCGTACGGGAACTGGAAGGTTCAATGCGCAAGAAATCTCAACATTTTTCAATGGATATTGACCGGAACGCCGCGACGATACACGCCGATGGGTCGGCGGTTCGACAAATGCTGACTAATTTGTTGTCGAACGCGATGAAGTTCACGCCGGAAAACGGCGACATATCGCTCTCGGTTGGTATGGCGGGGCCGGACATGGTCAAAATCACGGTGGCGGATTCGGGCGTCGGCATCCCCAAATCCGATATCGACAAAGTGCTTTCGCCATTCGGACAATCCGGCGATATCAAACTGGCGCGCGAAGGCGGCACGGGACTGGGACTGCCCATCGTCGCCGCCCTGGCGAAACTCCACGATGGAACGCTGGAAATCGACAGCAAGGTTGGGACAGGGACACAGGTGCACATCACCTTGCCCAGGACTCAGAACCCCACCAACCCTATCCATAACGATTAAGGTCCCTCGTCAGCGGCCCTCGCGCTCGTCCTGTTCGACCAAGTCGGGCGCGCGCCCCGATGAATCGCCCCAACCCGCGCCGCCGGGCGTGCCGACGCGAAGCACCGATCCGCGCGGCAACGGCGCTTCCTTGACCGCCGCGCCAAGAATAATTTCGTCCGACGCGCCCGGATTAATCACAAATTCCCCCAGCGACCCGTCGGCGC
>JABJJH010000540.1 GCA_018660965.1 Rhodospirillaceae bacterium
GGACGCAGAAGGCGATGATCATGACCGCGCCGAGGTCGTCGAAGATAGCCAATGTTAAGAGAAACAGTTTGAGGGATGCCGGGACCCGTGGGCCGAGCAGCGCCAATACACCAAGCGCAAAGGCAATGTCCGTCGCCGTTGGAATCGCCCACCCATCCAGGTTAACCGGGTCGTTCCAATTCAACATTGCGTAAATTACAGCAGGGCCCACCATACCGCCAAAAGCCGCAATGGCGGGAAGCGCAATCTGGGCCGGACTGGACAATTCGCCTTCCAGAACCTCTCGCTTGATTTCAAGGCCCACGAGGAGGAAGAAAACAACCATCAGGCCGTCGTTAATCCAGAGCAATAATGGCTTGTCTATGCCGACAGAACCCGCCTGGACGACCAGGGGGGTCGTCAGCAAGGAGTCATAAAGCCAAGCGAAACTGGAATTAACGAGAAGGAGCCCTGCCACGGCAGCTGAAAAGAGGACAACCCCCGCCGTTGCCTCATGGTCCAGAAACTCACGGATCATAAGCCCCATCTTGGCGCGAGGACGAATGACGGTTCCTGGATCTGATGTTGTCGGCGTCGATAATTCGTTCATTTCATAGATGAGTTTACGGCCTTGAACCGCAACCGCCCTTAAAGCGTCAAGTCACAGGCATTGTGGAAAATTAGGCGCCTGACCATGGCTATATTGCCCAAACAATGAGACTCGACAATACGAATAGTTAATATGAATTATTCGTATTTTTCGAATTGTTTTTTGGCAGCGCGATTAAGCCACTTTAAAATCGGGGCTCAGATGTTATGAATGATTGATCTCGTCAACAGCTTCGGGCTATTCAGCGCCAAACAACGACTCGCGAGCCACCCTCATCACAGCCGAGACAATCGGGTGTTTGACCTGGCGCTCTATGGAAATCGCGTAAAACCGTTCCATCACCTCATTGGTCCGCCCAATAGGGGTCACTTGATATTGCAACGCCACTTCCGCCTCGATCGCCGTGGGGGCGGTAAATATCCCCGCGCCCTCTTTTCCAAAAGCTTTCATCAATGCGCTGTCGTCAAACTCCGCGATCCGGCGCGGCCGAATGCGAAGCTTGTCCAGCCACTGGTCAATACCGGTGCGCAGTTGATTGCCGGCACTGGGAAACAGCAGCGGCGCGCCTTCCAGACATTGCGGAAAATCACCATTCAGGCGCATTTTCAGTTCCTCCGTGGCTAAAAAACTAACACCGCTTTCGCCGAGCTTATGACTGAAGGCTCGTGTACTGACCGTGGGGGGAATGGGGCAATCCGCCAAAACCAAATCAAGACGGTGCAGGGCCAGTTCCGTCAGCAAGGTGTCGAAATTCGCCTCGCGGCAGATCAAGCGTATCGGCGTCGCCTGATCTAGCGCGGGATGAAGAATTCGATGTGCGATGGATTTGGGCACAACATCGACGACGCCAACCCGAAACAACTGGGGACGATCATCCGGCAACTGAACAATCATCTCCTCCAGCTCACTGCCCAGCGAGAAGATTTCTTCAGCGTAACTCAACACCAGGCGCCCACTCTCGGTAAGCTCCAGGTTGCGTCCGACCCGGGCGAAAAGTTTAACGCCCATACTTTCTTCCAGTAAGCTTAGCTGTCCACTTATCGTTTGCGGCGTCAGGTGCAGCTTTTCACTGGCCCGGGCAACGCCGCCCTCCTTGGCCACCGTAAAAAAATAACGCAGGTGCTTGTAATTCATCATGCCGCAACACTTCGTAAATTACGAATTATCATGTCATTATAATCGAATATTAATTGGAAAAAGTCCAGATGTCTTCATGCTGGTATAAATAAGGAAACTCACGACTTGGAACGGGGCCTGTTGAACAGAAGGCGGCAAATGACCAGTGAACCCATGGTGTCCGAAAACGAGATTTATAGTCCTGCCCGCCGGGCTAATGATCAGCGCATAGTGACATCTTGAAAATCGCACTATAGTGACGTCTTAAGGAATCCCAGTTCGGACTCTTTCGTTTCAATTAATCCACTAGTCTCGGGGGAGAAATCGACGAATGCATTACGACTACATTATCGTTGGCGGCGGGTCGGCGGGTTCCGTCATGGCGAACCGGCTGTCGGCGAAAAGCGCCAACAAGGTGCTGGTGATCGAAGCGGGCATCGACACGCCCCATGGACGCGTGCCCGCCGAAATCCTCGACAGCTACCCCGGCACCGCATACTTCAACCCGAAATTCATCTGGAACGATCTCAAGGTTCACCTTGAACCGGTGCCGCACAACGCCCCCGAAGACAGGCCGCCGCTGCGCCAGTACGAACAGGCGCGCGTTCTGGGCGGCGGCTCCAGCATCAACGGCCAGCTCGCCAATCGCGGCTCGCCCAACGACTATGACGAATGGGGACGGCTTGGCGCGAAGGGCTGGAGCTGGGACGCCTGCCTGCCATATTTCCGCAAGCTCGAACGCGACATGGATTTCGACGGGCCCTATCACGGCGACAAGGGCCGCATTCCGGTGCGTCGCCTGTTTCGGCAAGACTGGTCGGAATTCGCGCACGTCGCCGCCAAGGTCTTCGAGGATAAAGGCTACCCATACGCACAAGACCAGAACGCCGAATTCGTCGACAGCCATTTTCCCTGCACCATCTCCAACGCCTATGACCGACGGGTGTCCGCCGCCATCGGCTACCTCGACCCCGGCACGCGGTTGCGGGAAAACCTGCACATCCGCACCGAACACCGGGTCAAGGAAATCACCTTCGACGGGGTCAAGGCGACGGGCGTCGTCGCCGACCATCACGGCCAAACGATGACCTATACCGGCGACAACGTCATCCTGTGTTCCGGCGCGTTGCATTCGCCCGCGATGCTGTTGCGTTCGGGCATCGGACCGGGCGGCCATTTAAACGACATTGGCGTGGCGGTGCGCGCCGATGCGCCCGGCGTCGGTCAGAATTTGATGGAGCACCCGGCCATCGCGGTGTCCGCCTATCTGCGTCCGCACGCCCGCCTGGACCCGGCGACGCGGCGGCACATCCATGTCGGATTGCGCTATTCGTCCGAGTTGGAAGGGTGCCCGCAAGGGGACGTTTTCGTCGTCACCGTGGCCAAATCCGCCTGGCACCCGGTCGGCGAACGGCTGGGGTCCTTCCTGGGTTTCGTTAACAAGGCCTATTCGCGGGGCCAGACATATTTGTCCTCACCGGATTGGCGCGACGAGCCGACGGTCGAATTCAATATGTTGTCCGACCAGCGCGACCTTATTCGATTGATGGACTGTTTCCGCCGCATGGCCGCCGTGCTCGCCGCGCCTGAAATGAAATCGGTTATCAGCCACGTCTTTCCGTCCAGCTACAGCGAAAAGGTTCGTAGCGTCGGCTCCGTTACAACGCGCAACAAAATTCTGACCACCATCATGGGCCGTCTGTTGGACGGTCCGGACTGGCTGCGCGGTCAGTTGATCCGCAACGTCATCATGGACAGCGAGGATATCGAAACCCTGTTGCGCGACGAGGATGCGCTGGAAGCGCACGTGCGGCGCTCGGTCACCGGAACCTGGCACGCGTCGGGCACGTGCCGCATGGGCGCCGACGACGATCCCATGGCGGTGACGGATTCCGCCGGTCGCGTGCGCGGCATGCAGGGGTTGCGCGTCGTTGACGCGTCCATCATGCCGTCAATCCCGTGCGCCAACACCAACATTCCAACCATTATGACCTCGGAAAAAATAGCCGATGCGATCCTGTCCGGGTCCTGAATTCAGGCAAGGAGAAAGCCACGAAATAAGGACGAATTTTATGGAAATTTTAATCGTAAATATCGATGTTTAAATTAAATCTAATGTTAAATTTTCCATGTAAATTCAATGTAATAGAAACGATACCTTTTGACGAAATCGAACTTTATAATTAATATTTACGCAACAATTCGATAAAGAATTGATGGGTAGTTTGGAAAATGAAGCAGAAAGGCGCGATTGCCTGGGCTTTTGATGATGTCGAAGCGGCGCGGAAGTTATGGCCGCGGGTCGAGGAAATCGTCGAGGCGCAAGCCGCCGAGGGTCACTTGAAGCTCAGCCCGGCGGAACAGCGGAAAATCGTCCGCGCCGTGGTCGACGACCTGCTCAACAACAAATCAACCGGCGGCGACATTTCAAGCGGTTTGAACAGCATCCTGAGCCTGTTCAAGAAATCAGCGCCAGAAACCGCGCCAGCCGGACGCTCGGGGAAATCCATGGAGGACTGGCTCCGCACCGCGTGACGCCGCTTTAGAGTGTGTCGCGGCTATTCGGGGCCAAATACTTGCGCCGCCGGTTTGGCGATCCGCCGTTTGTTGTCCATGCGCCGGGTTAGACCGGCCTTATCGAAAAATTCCAGCAATTGAATGGTCAAATTCCGGCCGAGACCGGATTTCTTGTTGTATTCCCCCGCCGTGAACTGGTCGTCGTCGGCCCCCGTCGCCAAATCCTCCGCCATCACGCCCAATTCCAGCAGGGTCGACGGCAGGAAATAGCGGTTGTCGGCGACGCGAGCCAACAGGCCGATGCGCACCGCGCGCTGCATGAATTGCCCAAGCGGTCGGGCGTCCATGTCCACCGCCTCGGCGATCTCCAGCAGGCGCGGCGGTCGTGTTCCCTCCGCCAGGATCAATTCCTCCACCTCCGACCATAACGCCGAATCCTCGGTGGAAAACGCGGGCCGATGGTTCGGCAGCGCAAGTTGCGCGCCGTCACGGGCGATTTTTCGTTCGCGCAACAACGCGACAATCGCAGCGTTGAAAATGTCGCCGGCGGCGCGCCGACCCAACATGCGGCGCAAGCGGTCTTCTTCCGGCCCCGGACGGTCCGGCCATTTCGCGTGCCAATCGCGCAGCGACGACACCACCAACTCGCCGATGGCGTCCCAATGCGCGCGCGCCAGCCCCATGGGCCGTTGCGGTCGTCCCACCTTGACCATGTCCGCGTCCCGCCACACGGCCTCGGCCTCATCCGGCGTCAGGTTCCGCCCCACCGCGAATCGATTTAAATCCACACCGCCGGGGCTGTGCTCCAGCACGGCTTCCAATGCGGCGGCGGGGTCTTGTTGCTCCAGACCGCGCACCATCGCCAGACGTTCCGGTTTGGCGCGTCCCCGCGCGGGCGAGAACGGGTCGATCACCATGCCGCCGCCCACGGTGCGCCGGGCCGACTGATCGCGCAGGATGAAGCGGTCGCCGTGCAACGCGCCAATCGGTTTATCGAGGACGATTTGCACCAACCCCGTTTCACCAACAGGTATCGCGCGACCCTCTAACGTCGCAACGCGGGCGCCGACATCTTCCGCGCCCAGATGCAGATGAACCGGGGTCCAGTGGCGCAAGGGACGGTCTTCAGACGGCAACACCCGCACCCGCGCATCGAAGCGGTCGCTCGGCGCATGGGCCGTCTCGCCGACGATCCAATCGCCACGCGACACCATTTCCCTGGTCAAATCGGCCCCGGCGATGTTCAACGCGCATCGCTCTCCGGCCAGTCCTGATTTCGCATCGCGGTTCTGCGCGTGGATGGCGCGCACCCGAACCTCGATCCCGTGCGGCGTGAGGGTCAAACGATCGCCGACAGCAGCCTGACCGGCATAGACTGTGCCGGTCACCACCAACCCGGAACCGGTGATGGTGAATGCGCGGTCGATAGCGAGACGGAAATTACCCGCGCCGGAGCGATGTTGAACAGAGCGCGCCGCCGCCGCGAGATGCGCCTTGAGTTCCGGCACGCCGTCGCCCGTGATCCCCGACACCGGAAACACCGGCGCGCCGGACAGGCTCGTGCCTTCTAATATTTGCGCGACTTCTTCCGCCGCTTCGGCGCGGCGCGCATCGTCCACCCGGTCTATCTTGGTCAACGCGACAGCGCCCACCGACACCCCCAACAAATCGAGGATCGCCAGATGTTCCATGGTTTGCGGCATCGGGCCGTCATCGGCGGCGACGATCAGCAAGGCGAAATCAATGGCCCCGACGCCCGCCAGCATGTTGCGGACAAATTTTTCATGACCCGGCACATCGACGAAGCCCAACACCAGATCGTCGTCCAGAGGTTCGTAGGCAAAGCCGAGGTCGATGGTCAGGCCGCGTTTTTGTTCTTCGGGCAAGCGGTCGGCGTCCACCCCGGTCAACGCCTTCACCAGCGATGTCTTGCCGTGGTCGATATGTCCCGCGGTGGCGATGATCATGAGGCTGCAATTCCGTCCAGTTGCGCGATAAATCCAGCTTCATTTTCCAGACAGCGCAGATCAAACAACAGTGCATCATCATGCACCCGGCCTATAACGGGCGTCGGCAGGGACCGGAACGCCTCAACCAGGCGCCGCAGCGCCGCCCCCCCTGTCTTGGATTTCGTCTTCACCTTGGTGACGGGCCGCAGCACCAGCGCTGAACTCGCCAACCGGTTCACCGGCAAGGACCCGCTGCCGATCTGGCTTTGACAGGGCGTCACGTTGACCACGACGGCCTCGCCCAGCCTTCGCGCCAGTTCAGGTTGCAGCCGCCGCGCCATCGCCTCAATATCAACGGGGTCGCGCGCCAGCAACCGCAGGGTCGGCAAGCGTTCGACCAAACGATCCGGGTCGGCGTAGAGCCGCAGCACGGCCTCCAGCGCGGCGATGGTCACCTTGTCCACGCGCATGGCGCGCTTCATCGGGTTTTTCTTGATGCGGTCCACCAAATCCTTGCGCCCGACGATGATGCCGCATTGCGGCCCGCCCAACAGCTTGTCGCCGCTGAACGTGACCAAATCGGCGCCGTCGGCGATGGATTCGGCGGGCGTCGGTTCATGCGGCAGTCCGAAACGCTCCATATCCACCAGCATTCCCGCGCCCAGATCGACGACAAACGGCAGATCATGTTCATGAGCCAACGCCGCCAGCGTCTTTTCGGGCACGGCGGCGGTGAAGCCTTCAATGGCGTAGTTACTGGCGTGCACCTTCATCAACAGCGCGGTGCGCGCCTCGATGGCCTCGGCGAAATCCTTGGGATGAGTGCGATTGGTGGTCCCCACTTCGCGCAGGCGGCACCCGGCGCGCGACATGATGTCGGGAATGCGGAACGCGCCGCCAATTTCGATCAACTCACCGCGCGACACAATGACTTCCTTGCGCCGCGCCAGGGAATTCAGCAGCAACAGCACGGCGGCGGCGTTGTTATTGACGACGGTCGCCGCCTCCGCCCCGGTCAGGCGTTTGATCCAGTCTTCAAGATGATCGTCACGGTCGCCCCGGCGGCCCTTCGCCAGATCGTATTCCACATTGCTGGCCCCCGCCGCCGCCGCCATCGCCGCGATGGCCTCTTCGGGCAAGGGCGCGCGGCCCAGATTGGTGTGTAGAACGGTTCCCGTCAGGTTGAACACGGGTTTGAGGCTCGGCGCCATCAAGGCGTCCAGAACCTTCCCGGTCCGCGCCAGGATCGCCGCTTCCGATGTATCCGGGGCGTCCGGCGCGTCCTGATCCGCCAATTGACGGCGCAGCGACGCCAGAACCGTACGCACCGCATCCAGCACGGCGGCGCGGCCAAACCGTTCCGTTAATTCAACCGCCGCATCGGCGCGAAGAAGACGGTCGACGGACGGGATCGCGGACGCGGTATTTGCGGCGGTCTGGGGCATGGCGGCAAGCTATGCCTCGCAATGCAACGCGTCAACGCCGGGAGTTAGCGGAATGGGCGCCGGGCGTGAATTCACCAAGGTCCATTGACAGGGGCGCCCATTCATATAACTTAATGGTTATGGAACAATTAAGTTATATGAATGCCCCGGCGAATCTCGACGCCGTGTTTGCGGCGCTGGCCGACCCGACGCGCCGTGCGATCCTGTCGCGGCTCGCGGATGGTCAGGCGTCCGTCAATGAAATCGCCGCGCCATTCGATATAAGCCAACCCGCGGTCTCCCGGCACCTGAAGGTGCTGGAACGGGCCGGGTTGATTGAACGCGACATCGACGAGCAACGCCGCCCCGCCAGGTTGAAGGGCGAAAACATGGCGGTCGCCGCCGACTGGCTCGCTGAATTCAGAACATTTTGGACGTCGAGCTTCGATCAGCTAGACGACGTCCTCACCCAGATGAAACAGGCCGACGTAAAGGACGCAGACCATGAGTGACATACCAGCATATATACTGGACCGAATTTTCGACGCGCCGCGCGAGATGGTGTGGCGCGCCTGGACCGATCCCGATTTGTTGCACCGCTGGTATGGCCCCGGCGCGGATACGACCATCCACGAATTTGACCTGAAACCCGGCGGATTGTGGCTCAACGAGATGAGATGGGGCGATAAGGCCAATTATCAAAAAGTCGTATTCGATGAAGTGACGCCGCCGGAAAAGATGGTTTGGCGCCACTATTCATCCACCGATTCCGATTGGAACACCATCGCCAACCCCATGATGCCGGACTGGCCTCCGATCCTACTGACCACGGTGGTGTTCGGGGACATGGGCGCCCAAACGAAGGTGCGCCTTTCTCAGACGCCGGTCGACGCCACGGAGGCCGAAATCGCCTGTTTCACCGCGATGATGGCCGGCATGGATAAGGGTTGGGGCAGCGGATACGCAATCATGGACGAGGTGCTTGCAGCGTTGCAGGCGGGAACGATCTAACCCCAAGCGCGCCGGATGCGACGTTCGTTTCCAGCGCGCTTGGGACCTAACGCAATCAAATATTATTTCGTGGGACACAGCGTTCCATGATTAAACAGGGTCCGGACAGCGCGGGCCACTCCATGGCCGACCCTCCGGACGAAGTCATAATAGGCCTTGCTGCGTAAGCGACGGCCTCTCGCGATGGCGGCGTCCATGACCTGGAGGTCCAGTATATGGGAGTCTGGTTTCGTTTCTTCTGGCATGATTAAGCATCCATTTTTAAGAGTTTCAGGGGCGTCACGGTCGATACCGCGCCGTTGAAAGCAATATTAATATGTTCCCCTTGATACATAATCCCGGTTATATTCATATAATTTGTGAATTTAATTACACAATGAGTGCGCCATGGACCCATCAAGTGAAATGTCGGTGTTCGTCGAAGTGGTGCGGCAGGGCGGGTTTTCCGCCGCCGCCCGCACGTTGAATCGGACGCCATCGGCCGTCAGCAAGCAGATTTCCCGGCTCGAGGATCGGCTGGGCGTCCGGCTCCTCAACCGGACGACGCGGCAGCTCAACATGACCGAAGAAGGCGAAGCCTACTTCGACCGCGCCGCCGTTATCCTGGCCGATATCATGGAAACCGAGGCAATGGTCGCCAATCAGGGCGCGGCGCCGCGCGGCCTCCTGCGGGTGACCTGCTCCACAACCTTCGGACGCCAGAAAATCGTCCCGGTCCTGCCGGAATTTTTGACGCGGTATCCGGAATTGCGGATGCAACTGTCCCTGTCGGACACCCTGATCGATCTGGTTCAAGACGGTTTCGACGTCGCCCTTCGCATGGGCGAACTGAACGATTCCTCACTCGTCGCGCGTCGCCTGGCGCTCATTCAACGGCTGGTCTGCGCCGCGCCGTCCTATATCGAAAAACACGGTCTGCCCGAACACCCGGAACAACTCTCCGATCACAACTGTTTGGTGCACAGGGACGTCACGGCGATGAACGACTGGGCGTTCCGGCTCGACGGCGATATTCGCAAAATTCATGTAGGCGGAAGTTTCGAATCCAACAGCGCTGTCGCCATACACGAAGCAGCCCTCGCCGGCCTCGGCGTCGCGCAAATGGCGTCCTTCGTCGCCGCGCCCGATTTGAAGGCGGGACGATTGGTCAGTTGCCTCGACAAATTCGTGGACAGCGAACGGCCGATTTATGCGGTCTACCCGCACCGGCGGCATCTAACGCAAAAAGTCCGCGTGTTCATCGACTATCTCGTCGACCACTTCGCCGCGACGCCACCCTGATCCTCGTCCCATCGCATATTTGCAACCGCACCCTTATGGATAGCGTGCTTTAAGGGAGAACCTTGTCTTGCAAAAAAGTTGAATATTTCAATTTCCATTTACCCGGCCCCTTATAGGGGTAATATTTATTTTCACATTTAATAATTGAACTTCTAGAAATGGCTGATTAAAATAATTAAAATTCTAAATTGGGGAGGTTTAGAACCATGACAACGCATATAAATCGCTATTCAATTGCCCTTATAGGCTCGTTTGCAATCGCCACGTTTGCTTTCACGCATCCATTGTCGGCGGATTCCGGGCCGGATGTTAGAAAGGTCATCAAAGTCATGGACGCGATGTGCCTGTCCATCGCGGAAAATCAAATTATGGTCGAGGCCAACGGGACCCTATCGATGTTCCCCATGCGGCTTGCGGCCGGCGCCAAGGTACAAGCCACATACCAAAGCAGGGATGTCGCGGAGTTTTTCGAAGGCGCCTCGGCGAAGATCAAGAGCGATCAGGCCGATGCGGTCCGGGATTGCATGAAGCCCCAGATCGCCAAGGTGCTGAGCATGCTGGAAGGAAAACCCATACCACCCCTGAATGTAAATTACTCCAAGGATTCAGGTAACATTAATAATTCTGTAAATAACACCAACAGCAACAACAGGAACTACAATAACAATAACTCTGTAACCAACAACAATAATACCGTTAACAATAACGCTGTAAATAATAACAACAACTCGGTGAACAATAGTAATAATTATACCCGCATTTCCCAAGTAAA
>JABJJH010000383.1 GCA_018660965.1 Rhodospirillaceae bacterium
CACTTGGCGGCGCGGTTCGACAAACGCGATGAAACCCATTCTCGACGTGGCTCTGGCGGATAACGAAGCGGTCAAGGATGTCTTCGTCGTCCGGCGTTTGGGCGACCGCCTGGAAGACCCGTGCCCCATGCAATCTGGCCGGGATGTTTGGTGGGACGATGCGGTGGCTGATGGGGATCCCGACGCCGCGACGGAGATTATGGACGCGGAGGATACCGCCTTTCTAGTTTTCACGTCCGGCACGACGGGCAAGCCGAAAGGCACCGTTCACAGTCATATTGGGTTGATGGTGAAAACCGTGCTCGACATTTCAGTTTGCATGGATTTCCAACGCGAAGACCGGATGATGTGGATGAGCGACATGGGGTGGGTCGTTGGACCGCTGACGGCGATCTCGACGACGTTTTCCGGGGGCAGCCTCGTCGCCGTCGAAGGCGCGCCGGATTATCCGGATACGGCCCGGCACTGGCGGTTGGTGGCGGAAAACAATGTAACGTGGCTGGGGATCGCGCCGACGACCGTGCGCTCGTTAATGCGTTATGGCGATGAAGTGGACGGTTTCGAATACCCCAATTTACGGATCATGGGATCAACCGGCGAACCCTGGACCCATGACGCCTGGATTTGGCTGTTCGAACGGGTCGGGTATGGGAACGCGCCGATCCTGAATGTTAGTGGCGGCACGGAATGCGTCGGTATCGTTTGTTCATCGGTTTTATCGCCGATGAAGCCGGGGTCGTTCGCGGGGCCCATTCCCGGCACTGGCGCCAAGGTGGTGAATGAAAATGGCGACCCTGTCGGTCCCGGTGAGGTTGGTGAACTGGTCATGACGGAACCTTCCATCGGCAATACGCGCGGCATTTGGCGCGATGACGACCGATATATCGAAAGCTACTGGTCCATGTTTCCCGGTATGTGGCGCCAAGGCGATTGGGCGACCATCGACGAAGACGGCATGTGGTTCCTGTTGGGCCGTTCCGATGACACCATCAACGTTTCGGGGAAACGCACGGGGCCATCCGAAATCGAAGGCGCGCTGATGGAAACCGGCAAGATCGTCGAGGCGGCGGTTATTGGCGTTCCTGACGATATCAAGGGAACGGCTGTGTGTTGCGTTTGCACGCCCATGCCGGGCGTGATCGCGGATGAGCCGTTGCGGGCGGAATTGTCGGCGGTTGTCGTGCAGAACCTCGGCGCCTCTTATCGGCCAAAACAGATTCTCTTCGTGTCGGATTTGCCCAAAACCAGAAATTTAAAGATTATGCGGCGCCTCGTGCGTGCGGTATTACTGGGCCAACCCGAAGGTGATTTAACGTCGCTGGTAAACCCTGAAGCGATCACTGAATTGCGTGAACTCGCACAAAATTAAACAAAACAAAAAGGACAAAACCCCGTCATGGTTGAAGACAATAAAAACAAAGGGATGCGCAAAGGGCTGACAAGCTATGGCGACGCTGACTTCTCCCTGTTCCTCCGCAAGGCGTTTATCAAGGCCATGGGGTATTCCGATGATGCGTTGAACCGCCCCATCATTGGCATTGCGAACACGTTCAGCGGATACAATGCGTGTCATCGAAATGCGCCGGAACTGGTCGAAGCGATCAAGCGCGGGGTGATGCTGGCGGGCGGCTTGCCGGTCGAGTTTCCAACCATTTCAATCCATGAATCTTTCGCCTATCCCACGTCGATGTTCACTCGTAACTTGATGTCGATGGACACCGAGGAAATGGTCAAGGGTCAACCGATGGACGCGGTCGTCCTGATTGGCGGGTGTGACAAGACCGTGCCCGCGCAATTAATGGCGGCGGCCAGCGCCAACGTCCCGGCCGTGCAGGTCGTGACCGGGCCGATGATGACGGGCAGCCATCGCGGCGAACGGTTGGGCGCCTGCACCGATTGCCGACGCTATTGGGCCCGGTTCCGCGCCGGGGAGATAGACGAAGCGGAAACCGAAGAAGTCAGCGGCAAGCTGGCGCCGACGGCGGGGACCTGCATGGTCATGGGCACGGCCAGCACGATGGCGTGCATGACCGAAGCGCTGGGTATGATGTTGCCGGGCGGCGCGGCGATTCCGGCGGTCGCTTCCGACCGTTTGCGGCATGGCGAAGCCGCAGGCGCTCGCGCGGTGGCGATGGCTGCGGAAGGGTTGACGCCGGATAAGATCATGACGCCTGAAGCTTTCGCAAATGCGTTTCGAATCCTGCTGGCCATTGGCGGGTCGACGAATGGCTTGG
>JABJJH010000491.1 GCA_018660965.1 Rhodospirillaceae bacterium
GAATCGCGGTTGAGGATCAAGAGGTTAGGCGCTCCGTGTGCTTATGCTATTTAGGGTGTGGGGTTCCGTCGCTCAATTTAGGGCGCATCGCGGCCCTGTCAACGGTGGGTGTGCTGGGGCATTTGCCCTGTCGCCTGTGTCGCTGGCGGATGGCTAGGTCTGGTGACGATAAAGGTCGCGACCAGGGCCAGGCACCCCGCCGTGATCGCGGGCGTGATCCAGTTTGGCGCCGCGGCAATCAGGATAATCAGGAAACTGAGGCTCATCGTTGATAGCGCCATGCACTTCGCACGCGGCGGAATGACGCCATGACGTGACCATGCCGCCAGGGGCGGCCCCCATTTCGGATGATTGTAGAGCCAGGCTCGGCATCGCGGCGAACTGCGCGTGAAAGCCCACAGGGCGATCAGCAGGAACACCGTCGTCGGCATGCCCGGCACGACCGCGCCGATCATTCCCAAGGCGACATTGCTCCACCCGCAAAGAATAAGCGCGTAACGCTTCGGCCCCCGCACCAGGGGAACCGGGGGGGTGTCTATCGTCATTTCCTGATCGGTCGCCGAATTCATCTGCCGCCATCCGTCTGATTTGGCGAGCATAAAAGCAGAGACGGGTTAACGATGGTTTAACGCGGCGTTCATGCGCCCGATGCGCGCGGCATGTTCATATAACCGTCGCGGCGTTGCGGCAGTTTCTTGCCCAGAATGCGCGACGCGACGACGGTGCGGAGAATTTGCGCCGTGCCGCCGCCAATCGTGAACATACGGGCGTCGCGCACCATGCGTTCCAGCGGGTTGTTGCGCGAATATCCGCTGGCCCCGAAAACCTGCAAGGCGTCGTTGGCGACCCGGATCGCCATTTCGGAAGTGAATATTTTCGCCTGGGCGGCTTCGTTGGCGTCAGGGAAGCCACTTCCCGCCTTACCGGCGGCCTTGTAGCAAAGTGCTTCGGCGGCGGCCAACTGGACCGACATATCGGCCAGAATCCACTGCAGACCCTGAAATTCGTCGATAGGTCGACCGAATTGTTCGCGGTTGTGGCTGTATTCCAGCGCCAGTTCGTAAGCGCCTTGCGCGATTCCGAGCGCGACGGCGGCCGCGCCAACGCGCTGGCTGTTATAGGCGTTCATCAATCCGGCGAATCCGCGCCGCAACCCCTCGGGCGGGATAATCATCATCGATTCGTGGATTTCCAAATCCTCAAAAAAGATTTCCGCCTCCGGAATGCCGCGCAAGCCCATTGTCGGTTCCCGGTCGCCGATGCGCAGACCTTTTGGCGTTTGCGCGTCGGGGTCGCGAACGGCGAGAAAGCCCGCGATGCCGTTTTCCATGCCGTTGTCGAAGACGCGCGCGAAGATCAAATGCAGGCGCGACACGCCGCCGCCGGTGATCCAGTGTTTCTTGCCATTGATAATGTAGGCGTCGCCCTTCTTGTCGGCGCGGGTCGTCATTTCGCTGGCGGCGCTGCCCGCGTCCGGTTCGGTGATGCAAATCGCGGGTTTGTCGCCGGACAGGACGATTTCGGCGGCCATTTTGCGCTGGGCGTCGTCGCCGTATTGCATGACGGCGCTGATCGCGCCCATGTTGCATTCCACCGCAATTCGTCCGGTGACGCCGCAGACCTTCGACATTTCCACAATCAGGATCACGGCGTCCAGAAATGAACGGCCCTGGCCGCCGAGTTCCTTGGGGATCGTCATGCCGACAAACCCGGCGTCGCGCAACGCCTTAACATTATCCCAGGGGTATTGTTCGGTGCGGTCGACTTCGGCGGCGCGCGGGGCGATGACTTTTTGCGCCAGATCGCGCGCGCGCGCCTGAAAATCGAGTTGGTCTTGGCTTAGCTGGAACATGGAATAGTCACCTTGCGAATCGAATTGTTGGGATACTGCGGCATGCGACGTTGGTGACATATACCGGTCGGGACGGTTTGTACACGCCAAGCGAATTGCCGCAGGGCCTCGACTTTTGGGGGACGGCGCCGTAAGCCACGCAGGAAACAAGAGCGCAGGGAAACCAGAACCTAGGGAAACATGGCGAGCAGAAAGCACATTGAACGAATCGAAGCGGCGCTGGCGGCGGGGGACATTCAAGCTGCGCTCGATCAGTGTCAGTCGCGATTGCGGAACCGGCCCGACGACAGCGCGATTTTAGTGTTGCAGGGGCGGGCGTTTCTGACCGCCGAAGAATTCCAGGCAACCGTCGATTCTCTCGCGAAATTCACCGAGCGGTCGAAAGCGCCAGCGGACGCGTTCTTAATGCATGCGTATGCGCTGATTCAAATGCAGAAGCCCGAAGACGCGTTTGAGCGAGTCAAATCAGGATTGAAGGCGCATCCCGCGCACGCCGAGCTTCTCCAATACGCCGGGCTGCTGGCGGATCAGTTGAAACAGCCCGTCGAATCGGAAGCGTATTTCCGGAAATTAACCGACATTGAACCGAACCGGGGCGATGCGCAGCTTGGCCTTGGCAACGCGCTGCAACAACAAGGGCGCGATGATGAGGCGCTGGACGCCTACCGCGCCGCGGTGGCGGCGGACCCCGGAAATCCGTCGCCGTTGGTGAATGTGGCGAATTTGCTGGGCAAGAAAGGCGACCAGAGCGGGGCCCAGGCGGCTTACCGGGATATCTTGCGGTCTTTCCCCGAACGGGGCGATGTGCGTGCAAACCTTGGCGCGTCGCTTGTGCTGTCCGGGGATTACACGAAAGCGCTGGCGGCGTTCGACGGCTATTTACAAGCCTTCCCTGATGATTTCGATGTGTCCCTGTCCCGGGCGAAGGCTTATTTGAAGGCGGGGAATGCAGCTGAATCGGCGCGGGCGCTTACGGAAATGGCCGTCCGCTTTCCCGGCAACCCAAAGGTTTGTCCCGAACTCGTTAACGCATGTCTGTATATGGGAGAAACGGCGATTGCGAAGTCGCACCTCGATTCGTATCTGAAGCGATTTCCGAAATCAGCCGATGTTTATTCCAGCGTATCGATTCTTCACGCTGCATTGCATCCGGGCGATTCGGCGAAAGGCGCAGCGACGCTGGACGCCGAAATTCAACCCTATGATTTCACCTTGCCGCCAGGGTATGCGGACATACCGGCGTTTTTAGAAGCCGTGTGCGAAGCGGTGTACGCGCATCCCAGTTTGATGGATGCGCCGCCGGACCACGCCACGCGGTCGGGATTTCACACGGGGGACCTCGCCAAACCGCCCGTGGCGCCGCCGATTGCGGACTTGATTCGCACCATCAAGGGCCATGTGCGGGATTACGCCGCGCGGGCGGCCAGCCGCGCCAATCCATTCATGGATGGATTGGATTTGGAGGCCGCCGGGTTTAACCTTTGGGCGGTGGTCATGCGCGAAGGCGGTCATCAGGAAGCGCATATCCACCCCACAGCCCGAATTAGCGGCGTCGTGTATGGCAAGGTTCCCTCTACGATACAGGACGGACCGGACCGCGCGGGCTGGATTGAATTCGGGCGACCGCACGCGGATTTCCATCAGCCGGACCTATTGCCGACAAAGTTGATAAAGCCGGTATTGGGGCGGATCGTCCTCTTTCCCTCTTACATGTATCATGAAACCTTGCCGTTAGGCGGAACCGAACACCGCATCAGTCTGGCCTTTGATGTTGTTGGTTAACGGGATTGGTTGACGGGTTGAGACGGTGGTGAAATCAAGGGGATGGCGCAAGCTGTGGCAATAATGCAACACCGTTCGTCGGAGTCGAAACTGCAGGTCAAGTTAAGTTGACAGTCGAAGGCGAGCGGTAATATTGTCCCGACATAGCCGGATGGTCCCGTTTGGACTTGAACGTGGCTTCGGCAAATCGCCGGTTTTAATTATAATGATCAGGTTTGGAGAAACATCATGACGTCACGCGTATCGCTGCTTAGCAGCACGGCTATCGCCGCCGCGGCCATTGTCTTTGCAGGAGCGTCCGCGTCGGCCGCCAGCATGGACGCCCTCGAAAAGCGTGTAAAAGCGCTTGAAAAGGCGGGCGCCGGCAAGTCGGTCTCTCGTTCGAAGAAAACCATGAAGCTGACCGTCAGTGGTCATCTTAACCGCCAGATCCAGTATGTTGATGATGGCGTGAACAGTGAATTCCGCCACACGACAAACCAGCAGTCCCGCTCTCGCGTGCGCTGGGTTGGCACAGGCAAGTTGACCGACGACATCAGTGTTCGGACATTGATCGAATTCGGTAACTCCGACGCCATTTCGTCAGGTCAGTCCCTGCAAGCGGATGAAGTCAACGGCGGCACCTTCGATACACGCCACATTGATCTGCAGCTCACCAGCAAGAGCATGGGCAAGTTGTATCTTGGGCATGGTTCCGAAGGCGGTGACGGCGTCACCGGCGCGGGCGATTTGTCAGGTACGCTTGTCGCGCTTAGCGGCGGCGCCGATGAATCCTTGACGGGTTCCGCTTCCTTCAGAACCACGGCGGGCGCCGTGGTTGGCGTCACCACGCGTAACGGTTCCGATGAGTTGGACGCTGGCCGGATTGATCGTGTTCGTTACGACACGCCGAAATTCGCCGGGTTCCAGCTTCGGGGCAGTCATGGCAACCAGGATGTCACTTCGGTCGCGCTTCAATATGGCGGATCGTTCAGTGGCGTTAAGGTCAAGGCCGCCATTGGCTACAAAAACGACCCTCGGTTGTTCGATGCGACGCAACCGGCTGTTGGCCGGGGCGATTCCTCGCAGGAAACCGTGAATGGTTCGATTGGCGTCTTGTTGCCGATGGGCTTGAGCTTCCAGTTCGCAGCGGGCTCACGGGATTTCAATGTTGTTGGCGTGAACGATGCCGATATGCGTTATGGCCGCATTGGCTATCGCTTCAAGGGCAGCGAATTGGGTGAAACCCGTCTCGCGATTGCGTACAATAATGGCGAAGACTTCCGTGCCAACGGTGATGACCTAGAAGTAATCAGTGCCGCGGTTGTGCAGATTATTGAGCCTCTGGGCGCGGAATTGTACGCCGTCTACAACAACTATGACCTGGAACGCACCGGCACGACCAGTATCGAAGATATCGATATGGTTTCGGTTGGCCTTCGGGTGAAGTTCTAAAACGGACGTATAGCGAAACCTTATGCGGATTATTTGGTTGGTGGGGCTTATCTTGATCGCCTTGGGCGTGACAGGGTGTACAAAGTTAAAGTACAAGCCTTACCTGCCAGAGGAATACAGCGGAGAAAGCGGAACAGATCCAAATGCTCCCGGTATTTTTACCGGTAAATCAGGGGGATATGTGATTTACGGGAAATAAACCGCAGTAAGTAATAAAGGCCAGTTCTTCGGAACTGGCCTTTTTCTTTGCGGTTACGTTGCTATGTGGGGCGCCACTGCAAATATCACCATAATAATGGTGATAGGTTCTCAATGCTCATATTGCTTGCTCAAAGGCCCTTTAGACCTTCGACCATGGGCGCAAGGTATTCCTCATACTTACGCCATTCCTCGGAACTTCCCCGGTAGATTTTCTGTCGTACTTGCGTTGACGATACTGTCCGAACCGCACGTTTCGTTTTATGAAAATCGAGGCATTGTTCTTCCCAGCCCAACTGAATGTAATCAAGGAGTTTTCGGGTTTCGCCTTCCTGATCCTGGGTAAGAGCATCGTAATTCAGGTCATATATCGTGTTGGGGAAATTTTTGCGCCAGAAATTCATAAGATCCAAATACAGCCGGTAATACTTCGCCACATCACTAAGGTCGTGACCAAATCCATTTCCTTTAGAGCTAAAATAATGTTTGAAATTTGACCAACAGGTTGCTCTGGCATCCCGCGTCACATGAACAATCTTGACGTCGGGTAAGGCGCTGAGCACGAACCCAAGCCATCTGAAATTAGTTGGCATTTTGTCCGTTACAAAAGGTTCTGTCGCACCTAGTTTCAATAGATTGGTTAAATATCCCTCTCTGATCTCTTGCGACAGTCCAGGACTTTTTATCGACGAACGCCAACCCGTTTTTTGTATTTCCCGGTTAAGGATTTCCAGTTCCCCGGCGCCATACACCTGTGAATGCGTGGCGAGTATTTGTTCCACGAGGGTCGTTCCTGACCGGGGCATTCCAACAATGAAAATGGGCTTCGGCGCCGCCCCCACTTCAAGCGTCGCCTCCGCGTCAAGGCGTGGAATATCATTCGAAAAATATGACTTAATTTCCGAAAATAGCGCTCGATCGGCGGCGATGTTGTAATTCAGCTCAGCCTTGCGAAGGCGATTGCCCTCTAGAAGGTTTGAAAACGCTCGATTGTGGTCGCCGATGTCGCTATATGCTTTCCCAACTGCAAAATTCAGGCGCAGCCGGTCTTGATTTGAGAGATTCGGTCTTGCGACTTGGTCCAGCATCTCGCCGAGATGAGAGTCTCCAATTGTATATTTTTTAACACTGCTCAGGTTGTTATGGGCCTCGGCGAAATCGGGCTTGATCTGGAGCGCTTTAACGTAACAAGTAATCGCTTCGTCAAACCTGCCAAGTTCTTTAAATGTATTACCAAGGTTGTTATGCGATTCGGAAAAGCCGGGTTTGATCTCTAAGGCGTCAGCGTAGCTGGAAATCGCCTCGTCAAACTTTCCAAGCTCCTTAAAGGCGTTGCCTAAATTATTATGTGCTTCGGCATAACCTGGATTAACCTGCAGGGCTTTCTTGTAACTGTCGATCGCTTCCGCAAATTTGCCAAGGTCTTTGAAGACGATGCCCAGGTTGTTATGCGCTTCGGCATACTCGGGATCGATCCGTAGCGCCCTGGTGTAGCAATCAATAGCCTGATCCCGGCGTTCCAAACCCGCATTCACGGCGCCAAGGATATTAAGGATCTCTACGGCTGTTGGATATTCGTCGGACAGCGCTTCTCCTTGCGTAAGAACCTCATCAAATTTCCTTTGATTGAAAAGGGCCACCAGCGCCTTTATTTGGTCTTCCGATGGCGCGCCGTTCGAAGGCGTCCGTGAGGGCTTTTCCCCTTGAAGCACTTTGAGGCCTTCCAACGCCCGCCTGTTTCGTGGAAACCTTTCAAGAACAGCTTTATATATCGATACCGCAAGATCGACTTCACCTTTGTCGGCGTGCAGCCTTGCCTGGCGGATTTCTCGATTTACGGAAAGGGACACGCCTTGGTTCTCCTGAATTGGGTGAAAGATCACGCCTTAAACTTTGACACACAGAATGTTGTTTTGAAGGAATATCAGGGGGCGTCGCGGTAATTCAGTTTCTGAAATTCCATTTAACCTGTTAAATCAAAATTAAATGAAATGATGGTGCGGGGTTTATCGGACACGTTCATGGGCGCGTAATGGTCCAGGAAGCTCGGGAAAATCAAAATGTCGCCTTCCTTTATGTCGGGGGCGAACGCCACCGGAAGCTTGATGTTGCGGGCCCTGTAGAGGTCGATTTGCAGGCGGTTTGGGTTCGCAAACACCGTTCCCCTGTGTTCTGCAGGATCGAATTCAAGATAATACACAATGGAAAATAAGCTTGGCCAATGGTTATGGACCCCATGGAAGGAATGGGTCTCATAGCGTTGAAACCAGATTTGACCGAAATCGAGTTGTTTGGCGCCGACCATTCCCATGAAGTCTTCTACGTTAGGCTTAACAGAATCGATGACTTCGTCTTTATACTTCCGGGCCTTGGGCTCATCGCCAAACATATAGTCGGAATAGACCCGCTCGTTGCCGCTTGGATTGTAGCTTCTGGGGTCTTGCTTTAATTTTTCGATTTCCCGGAGCACGGATTCTTTCGTTTCCGCATGGGCGGCCACCGGACTCAGGTAAATCGGTAAATCGAAGATTTTATGCAGCATATTTGAACTCAATGTTTCCCAATGATGAGTAAATCCGAATCCCATCGTATCCGATGGCTGCGCCGCCGGGAAGTCCGGCGTGAATTGGCGTTAATCGCCCTCACGGCGCCAAGCCACGGCGACGCCGCCAAGCGCCAGAAGCAGCACCAGGATGGCTGGCAACAATGAAATGCTGTGGACGCCGGTGACGATGTAATCGCCATTGGCGACGAGCCCGACCCAATTCCGCCCATGCGCGGCGCGGTCGTTGGCGACCCGGCGTAATTTGGGGGGGGAGGTCTCGCCATCCGGGGACAGCCAGATCAACCCGCCGCCGGTCGCTTTTGTGACGGGTTTCATGGGCCGGTCGGTAGCGCGGATGTCCGCGAATTCCAGGGAATTCAACGATCCTGACGCCGCCATGACGGTTCGGTCCCCATCGGAGATTTCGTACAGGCCGGTTTCGGCGGCGGGTATTTCGACGCCCCATTCACCGTCGCGGCGCGCGGTCAGGGTCAGGGTTCGGGTCTGCCCGTCCGGCGCCTGCACCGTGACGCTTTTGTTGTCGCCGTCAATGTTTCGCCGGACAATTTCCAGCGTGTCGCCCTGCACCTTCGCCCTTAGGTCGTTTTCCTCCAGCTCGGGTTCCTTCATCAGCCAATGGGCGAGGCGACGAAGCAATTCGGCTTGCGGACCACCGCCTTCGTATCCCCGCGCCCACAGCCAGATATGATCGCTGTTCAATTGCGCGACCCGGCCCTTGCCAACGCGATCCAGAATAAGCAGCGGCTTGTCGTCCAGTCCCGCCATGATTACGCGCCCCCGGGTCGCGGCGGTGTCCACCTGACGGAACCAGCGGCCCCAATTCGGTTTGCCCAAATTCTGATTAGAGGACGGTTTCGGGGCCAATCCCGATGTAACGGGGTGTCGCCGACCGATCGCCGTGACCGATGGTGTGAATGGTTTTAAATGAATGTCGCCCGTGGGTTCGCCCGGCAACACCGCGCCCAACGGGCTTCGGTAAACACTGAACGGACCGGCGTAGGCGGGGCCCACTGCCTCCAGCAATGCGCCGCCCTCGTTTATATAATCGACGACGTTCTTGAAATAGCTGGGTGGCAAGACCCCCCGACGGCGATAGCGGTCCAGTATCACCAGATCGAAGTCGCCAATGCGAATCTCGAAAAGTTCCCGTATCGGGAAAGAAATCAGGGACAGTTCGTTGATCGGCGTGCCGTCTTGTTTTTCCGGTGGGCGCAGGATGGTGAAATGAATCAAATCGACGGAAGGGTCCGATTTCAGAAGGTTTCGCCAGGTTCGTTCTCCGGCGTGCGGTTCGCCGGATATAAGCAAAACCATGAGCCGGTCGCGGACGCCATTGACGGAAATGATCGCGTTGTTGTTCCGGACGCTTAACTCGTTCGGGGCCGCGTCAATGGAGAGCTCGAACATTGTGGCGCCAGCATGCTCCAGCGTGAACGGCGCCTGGAAATCGACGCCGACAGGGGCCGATACTATTTCAGGTTCACCGCCGTCGCGCTGGATTGTCAAACGGGCGCGTCCGCCCGACTGGGTGGAATCCTCGATGCGAAGGGTCATTTCCAACGGCTTGCCGACGATGCCGAAAAGGGGTGATTTTTGAACGACCAAGCGACGGTCGTATTCATGGGGCCGTCCGGTCAGAAGCGTATGGATCGGTCCCGCGACAGCGCCTAAATCCTGGGGGACATCGTGGATTTGCCCATCGGTGACGAGGATCGCGCCGGCGAAACGGCGTTTGGGAATATCCCGCATCGCGTGGGCCAAATCGGCGAAGATGGTGGTCCCCTTTTCCGCGTCGGAAACGCCTTTATGCCGGACGCGCACAACGCGCAGGTCGAGCGATTCCTTGAACGCCGCGGCCTGGGTGAGAATGGCGTCATGCGTGGTTTTCAACGCCGCAAGCCGGTCGCCGTTTTGTTGGCTGGGCGTTTCGTCGAGGACGATGACGCCAATATCCTTCAACGCGTCGCGTTGTTCTTCGACCAGCGCCGGATTCAACAAGGCCAGAACCAGAACCACTGAGGCGACCAATCGCCACGACCATCCCCGCGCCCGCGCGCGTATGCCAATTACGGCGCACATTAGCGCCGCGGCGCCAAGGGCTAGAACAAGCGGCCAAGGAACCAGCGGCGCGAAGACGATGCCTGTCCAATTCATCGTCTATTGCCCCAACCGTTCCAGGATGGCGGGGACATGGACCTGATCCGATTTGTAGTTGCCGGTCAACATATACATCACAAGATTGATGCCGAACCGATAGGCCATTTCCCGTTGCTGTTCGCCGCCGGGCACCACGGGATGGGTGCGCTGACCCGTTGGGTCCATTGCCCAGGCGGCGGCCCAGTCGTTGCTGCCAACAATGATGCCGGAGACGCCGTCGTTCATCCGTTCGCCGGGACGCTCCACCCAGAGCCGGCCACCGGCCCAGCGGCCCGGAAATTCCTGCATCAGATAAAAGGCCTTGGTCAGGATATGATCCGGTGGGACCGGAACCATCGGCGGTATGTCCAATCCCCCGGTCAAATTGCGCAGGTTTCGACCCATTTCACCCGCGAAACCACCACCGTAAACCTGGTTGCGCAAATCGAAGAATATAGTGCCCCCACTCGCCACGTATTGGTTCAAGCGCTGGATCGCCTTCTGGGATGGACGGCGTTGGGTCGTGGTGATGGGCCAATAGATCATGGGGTAGAACGCCAATTCGTCGGTTTCCAGATTGACGCCGACCGCAAGAACCTCTTCGACGGTCGTGCGCCGGTCCAGAATAACACTCAATCCCGTTAAGCCGTCGCGGCTGATTTTGTCTACGCCCGGGTCGCCGGTTAACACGAAGGCGATGCTTGTGCGGATCGCGGCCTTCACCGTTTCATCGGCCTGCGCCGGCTTGATCGCGCCTGTTGCGCCGACATCGGCGCCAACGATGGCGCAGGCGAGGAGCGCCGCCGTCACGCGTCGCCATGGCCAGGACGGCGTCAGCCCCCGCAGCGCCAGCGTTATGAAGGCGTCGGCGATCAACAAGATAAAGGCCGACACCAGAAACCAGGGCTTAAGGTCGACCTCACGCTCTTGCGCATAAGCCTCGCCGGCGACGCCCTGGGGCAGGGGGCCCATCGGTTTGATGGTGAGTCGAGGCCCTAGATTAATGGCGCGCCGGGTCGTCTCAAACCCATAGAGGCCGGGTGGATGCGCGGGGCCGATATCGACGTCCCCGTGACTGGAAATGGCTTTCGCCGTGGACGTTGGTTTGGCCGTTCGACCGAACCCATCCAGGATCTCGATCGGGGGCAGGGGACGTTCCTGCCGACCAAGGCCGCCGACGCCTTCGCTCATGGCGACGATTCGTTTAAGCATGTTCACGAAAAGACCGGAAAGCGGAAGCGTCGTCCAGGCGGCGTTGGATGTCGTGTGGACCAAAACGAGCCAGCCTTCGCCCAACCGCGACGCCGTCACCAGGGGTGTGCCGTCGCTAAGGCGCGCCCAGGTTTTGTCGTTCAAATCCAGTGTCGGTTGCGCCAGAACCTGCTTCGATACGGTGACGTCGGCGGGGAC
>JABJJH010000253.1 GCA_018660965.1 Rhodospirillaceae bacterium
CAGGACCTGATCTTGATAACTTGGGTCCAACTTCGTCACGCTGTCGAGGATGCGGATTGTCGGTTTGGTTGATAACGGGGACATGGCGGGTTCCAAGGTTGATAGGCGGCAATGGTAGCAAAGACGTAATGCCGTTGACAGAAATTCGAGACTGTACAAGCATTGTCGTATTGGTCATCGTCGATGTCTGTTCAAATTTACAAAGTAATTTACTTCAAGGTAGTTGGATAAAAAAAAGGGGATGTCATGCAGAAGCGGAATCTTGGCGGCGGTAGTGGTTTATCGGTGTCGGCGGTTGGCTTGGGATGCATGGGCATGTCGACAACCTATGGCGAGCGAAATGACGCGGAATCCACCGCGACCATCCATCGCGCGATTGAACTGGGCTTGGATTTTCTCGATACCTCGGACGCCTACGCCAATGGCGTGAATGAGGAACTTCTGGCGCAAGCGCTTAAAGGGCGCCGCGACAAGGTTATTCTGGCGACGAAGTTCGGAAACATCAGAAAACCCGATGGCGGCAACGCCGTCGATGGCCGCCCCGAATACGTCGTTGAAGCCTGCGACGCGAGCCTTCGGCGTTTGGGAACGGATGTCATCGATTTGTATTACCAACACCGTGTCGATGGCGATGTGCCTATTGAGGACACGGTGGGCGCCATGGCGTCCCTGGTTGATGCGGGCAAAGTCAGGTTTCTGGGGCTATCGGAAGCCGGGCCGGACACCATCAGGCGCGCCAACGCAACGCATCCCATCGCGGCGCTTCAAACTGAATATTCCCTGTGGTCGCGCGATTGCGAACGTGAATTGCTCCCGCTTTGCCGTGAATTGGGCATCGCCTATGTCGCTTATGCGCCGTTGGGCCGTGGTTTCCTGTCCGGGACCATTCATGACCAGGATGATTTGGTCGAAAAAGACGGGCGGCGCAATCATCCTCGCTTCGCCCCCGAAAACCTGGAGTCGAACCGTTTGCTCGTGGGTTATATCGATCAGATCGCGAAGCAAAATAATTGCACGGCCGCGCAAGTCGCAATCGCCTGGGTATTGGCCCAAGGCAATGACATCATCCCAATCCCCGGCACCAAGAGAATTTCCTATCTGGAGGAAAACATCGGGGCGCTCGACGTGGCGTTGAACGAAGCCCAATTCGATCAGTTGAACGACGCGTTTCCGGTGGGCGTTGCTGCGGGCGAGCGATACGGCGCGGGGCAGATGAAGCGTCTCGGTATTTAACGGTATTCAAGCCGCCGGAATGCGCGATCGAGTGAATAACCGTCGGCGGATAAATCGCCAAGCCAACGCGAAGGTGATTCCTATGGCGACACCGGTAAGGTTCATCGCTAAATCGTCCCAATTCGTCGTACGGGAAATAACGAAGACCTGAAGCGCTTCGGTCGTCGCGGCGGCCGTGATCAAAGAAGCGAGTAAAAGAAGCCGCGCCGCGAACGGAAACGCCAGGACGGTGAAAAACGTAAACGCGGCGTGCGAAATTACATGCGAAACAGAGGACCCGCTGCCGTTGAGGATATCTTGAGGGCTTGCGACCATGGCGCCAAATTTTGAGGCTGAAGACCGCTGGGGGGCGCCGTTTTTTACTGGTTTTGTTTTTTTCAATGTTTTGGTTTTGGCGACTTCGCCATGTTTCGTGGCGATGGATTTCTCAGGGGCGGTTTTGAACACGGAAACGACTGTGTGCAATGTTTGAGTCGTTACGTTGGAAAGCCCAGGTTGCGGCGCCAGGACGGCGGCGAGCGTTGCAAGAAATGCGACCAGCGCGAAATAAGCTGAAAGGTTTCGCGCATTGGCGAGCAACAGCGGAGCCAGTATCCACAGGCCAAGTAGTCCCCATGCGGTGATAAGTCCGGCTTTGCCATAGGGAACCCACGTGGACGGGATGGCGCTGTCGATGGTGATATTCGTTACTTCCATCGTTCCGGCGCGGCCGTTGAGAAAAATGAGCAGGCGCATTGCCTGGGCGTCGCCGGATACTGGTATGACGGCCTCATGCCGATCCCAATCGGCGGTTCCCGATTTCATGACGACGTTGTAAGGCCAAAACGGAATCTTGCGCCCCTTTCCATTCAGGCTACGCACGATAACGCCTGCTTGTTCCCACCAGACCGGACCACGTTGCACGCCATTGAGCTTTATATCGGCGCCCACCCGAATGTGCGTGAATCTGTTGGGGTCGGAAATTGTTCGCGCCAGGATCAGTGGTTTCGGGTTGGGCGCGAGTCGCATTTCGACGACGGGCAACGGTTTGTTCTTTAGCGTGACTCCCTTGGGCGACCCGAACCAATGTTTCACCCCATTCTCGAAAGAAAGGTTCGGAACGATATTTGTCGCGACCGTATCGAAACGGTCCACGACGCCAAACAAAATATAAGTCAGCGTTATCAAGCCTAGCGTGGCGGCGAATTTGAGAAATACAGCGTTGGAAGCGAACGGGCGTTGAAGGTTGATCATCGACGGTAGTTTATAGAGTCGGGCGCCGGGAACAAAGTCGAGGACGTCATTTTCTTGGCGTTACGGTAGCGGGGTATCTATGTCTAGGCGCGGCGGCAAAGTGATGTATGATGATATGAAAGCGAACATTGGGAGGTAATAATGAAGACAATTCTAGTTCCTTTCGAGGAAAGCGATGTTGTCGATTCGGTGCTTGAGACAAGCTGTCTGGCCGCAAAGCGGTTTGGTTCGTATGTCGAAGGCGTTTACGTTCAGCCCGCCTTGCCAGCGATCGCCAGCGCCGACGGGTTTGGCGTCGTCACGCCTGCATTTGTCGAAAAATACGAACTGGAGGACCGCGCGCGAATTCAGGAAGCGGAAAATTACTTCAACGAATTCATGAAACAGCGTGGCGTGGCGAGCCAGGAACCGGAAACGCCAGGCGATCAAGCAAGCGCGGTTTGGCAGAACGTTGGACCTTCCGAAGACTATGTCGGGCATCGTGGACGCTTGTTCGATTTGATCGCCGTGGGACGACCGCTTCAAGGCACGCCGGTGCCAAGCATGCATACCTTGGAATCGGCGTTGTTTGAATCGGGACGCCCGATCCTGATCGCGCCGCCGACCCCGCCCCAAAAAATGGGCGAGACGGTCGTGATTTCCTGGAACGGGAGTACGGAAACCGCGCGGACAATTTCATTTGCAATGCCATTTTTGCGGCAAGCGGCGACGGTTTTCGTGGTTTCAATTGTTGACGACATGGTGCCGGGGCCTTCGGGCCAGGATATCGTGCGCCATTTAAAACGTAACGGCATCGCCGCCAACGCGGTCGACGCTCAATCGAATAAACGCGATATCGGGGAAGCCATGTTGGGTGAAGCGATGGCACAAGGCGCCGACCTGATCGTAAAAGGCGCCTATACGCACAGCCGCCTACGGCAAATGATTTTCGGCGGCGCGACCAGCCACATGTTGGCGCATGCCGAAGTGCCTATTTTGATGGCGCATTAGGCGCGATTAAAAGCAGCGCCGGCGGCGTTTCCGAGTAGGAAAAGCGCGAAGGCGGCGCTTACGATGGAAGGCCCCGACGGCGTGTTCCATTGCAACGACGCGGCCAATCCGATGATGACGGCCACAGCCCCGACGGTGGCGGCCAGAAAGGCCATCTGTTCGGGACTTTTGGCGAAACGGCGCGCCGTCGCCGCCGGAATAATCAGCATCGACACGATAAGCAAAACGCCGACGATCTTCATGGCGATTGCGATGACGATCGCTAAAAGAAGCGTGAAGGCAAGGCGCACCGCACGCACGGGAATCCCTTCGGCGCGGGCGATGTCCGCATGGACGCTCAGTGCGAGTAACGGCCGCCAAATATAGGCCAGACCCAAAAGCGCGACGGTCCCGCCGCCATAGACCCAGGCCAGATCGGTCACGTCGATGGCGAGTATATCGCCAAACAGGTAAGCCATCAGGTCGATGCGAACATTGTCCTGGAAACTGACGGCGACCAGGCCAAGCGCGAGCGAGGAATGCGCCAGAATGCCGAGCAAGGTGTCGGTCGCCAGCCGGTTCTGGTCTTGAAGAAGTGTGATGATGACTGCGAACGCGACGCAGCCGATCAGAACGCCAAGTGTCGTATCAATCGAAAGCGCTAGTCCAAGGGCGACCCCGATAAGCGCCGAATGCGCCAGGGAATCGCCAAAATAAGCCATGCGCCGCCACACCACGAAGCATCCCAAGGGTCCGGCGGTAATGGCGACGCCGACTCCGCCCAAAAGCGCGAACCAGAAGAAATCGTCGAGGTGAATCATTGTCGGCGCCTAGTGGTTCGGGTGGGGGTGAGAATGTTCATCCGGCGCCACCACGTCGCCATGCAAATCATGATCGTGGTCGTGCGCGTGCGTGTACACCGCGAGCCCTTCAGCTGCCCGAGGCCCGAACAGATCAAGGTAGGCGGGGTTCCGGCGCACGGTTTCTGGCGCCCCGGCGCAACACACATGATGGTTGAGGCAAATCACCTGATCGGTCGATGACATGACCAGATGCAGGTCGTGGGAGACGATCAGAACGCCGCACCCACGCGTATCGCGTATCCGTGTAATTAATTCATAGAGGTCGATTTCACCGGCGAAGTCGACGCCCTGTGTCGGTTCGTCCAATACCAAAAGTTCCGGCGTTCCCAGTAAGGCCCGGGCCAGCAGCACCCGTTGAAGTTCGCCGCCCGAAAGGCTCGCGACCGGTGCGTCGCGTAAATGCGCGACGTTAACTTCCGACAACGCCGCCTCGATATCCGCAGATGTGTGGGTTAGCCTCATCAGACGTGCGACTGTCAAAGGCATGACGGGATCAATGGAAAGACGCTGCGGCAGATACCCGATTTTCAAGCCTTCTTGGCGCCAAACCGTTCCCGAGTCCGAGTGAACAAGGCCCAGTAAAACCTTCAACAAGGTTGATTTTCCCGAACCGTTCGGACCGACGAGCGTGACGATTTCGCCCGCGTGCAACGATATATCAACAGCTTGAAGAATATCGCGGGTTCCGTAACGGACGGATACCTTGGATAGTTCGGCCAGTAGGCTTTTCTGTGGCATGAAGACTCGTCCTAACCTATAGGTTTGGGCTGTCGGGCTGTCGTCTCGACTGTGGGAACGCTTGCGTGGCTTGCGCGGATGCTATAGCACCAAAATGATACATTATAACATAATAAAATCGAGGCCGCCCCTTGCCACAACCGAGAGTCTCCAAGCTAATTGATCGGCCCTTTGCGATATTCGCGTTAGTCCTCTGCGCCATTTTCACATCATCGCTGGTCAGGGCGGAGGCCGCGAACAAGACGCCGCGCGTCGTCACCAGCATCGCGCCAATTCATGCATTGGCGAGCGCGGTGATGGAAGGTGTTGGCGCACCCTATCTACTTGTGCCGCCGGGGGTGAATGCGCACGGCTACGCCTTGCGCCCGTCAGACGCCCGCGCGCTTGCGAACGCCGACGTCGTCTTTTGGTTAGGCGCGGGTTTGGAACGCTTTCTCGACAAGCCGCTGAAAGGGGGAGGGCGACGCGCCCTGAGCGTTCGTTTGTCGGCGTATGTCGCTGGCTTGCCTGTTCGTGAAGGCGGTGTCTGGGGAAATCACGACGAGCATACCGACTCCGGCGGGCATAAAATTGACCCTCATGTTTGGCTCGACCCGGAAAATGCGAAACGGATGGCGGCTGAAATCGCCAAACGCCTGTCGGCATTCGACTCTGAAAATTCATCTGTTTATGAAAGCAATGCGACCGCTTTGGCGGTTTCAATAGATCAGGCGGCGCGCGATGTAGAAAATGTCTTGGCGCCGGTGAAAACAATTCCCTATGTCGTTTTCCACGACGCTTACCAATATTTCGAATCCCGTTTTGACATGAACGCCGTTGGGTCGATCATGATCAATCCGGAGCGTCCGCCGGGCGCGGCGAGGATTTCAGATGTGCGGCGGAAAATCCGGGAAACCGGCGCCGCGTGCGTCTTCCACGAACCGCAATTCAAACCCAAGTTGGTGGAGACCGTTATCCGTGGCGGTGCGGCGAAAAGCGCGCCCCTGGATCCAATAGGCGTAGGGATATCGCCTGGCCCACGAGCGTATCAACAATTATTGCTGTCGCTGGCCGGGCAATTACGGGCCTGTCTGGCGAGGTAGAACAGAATCGAGATTGAGGGGACGCACACCGCGCCTCCCCTCAATCCTGACCAAGTCTATATTATTTTTTGGCGGCGCAGGGGTTGCAGCCCTTTTTCGCCGCGCAAGGGTTCCAACCCTTTTTCGCCGCGCAAGGATTGCAGCCATGCTTGGCTGCGCATGGATTGCAGCCTTTTTTTGCCGAACAAGGGTTGCAACCGTGTTTGGCGGCGCAAGGATTACAACCGCCCTTGGCTTTGCAGGGGTTGCAAGAAGCCAACTGAATCGGCTTGTCGAGGTTCGCGGCGGCGGCTGGAAGCGCGACGGTCGATGCGGCCATGGCGGCGACGCTTAACGCGATAACGGTTTTCTTATTAAACATACGAATAGCTCCTGTCGTTTTGGGCGCCCCGGTTTTCCGGGGGGCGTTGCGGGCGTTTGTAATACCGGCCGGCAAGCCCATTTGACGTAACACGTCCGACGGAGGTCTTGTTGGTCCCGGCTGCTCCATACAGGGGCAATAATAAGCGTCATCGAGGATTCGCCGCCAGTAACGTTCGGGAACCATTGTTCAAATTCCCGTGAGAACCACGCAGTTTAAATTAAGAGGTTTATCCCTCTGCTATTTCATGGAGCGCTGCGATTGGATACAGTCGGCGATCTCTAGAACGTCTCGAAAAAGGAACACACGATCATGGCCGATTTAGACATAAAGGCGTTTGTTTTTGACGTTTTCGGCACCGTTGTTGATTGGCGCGGCAGCATTGGCCGGGAAGGGGCCGCGTTCACGAAACGTCTGGGCGGGCGCGTAAAGGGTTTGGACGGTGTGGACTGGACTGCATTCGCCGTGGCGTGGCGGCGTAAGTATCAGCCTGCGATGCAGAAAGTTCGGGACGGCGAGCGACCGTTCACAATTCTGGACGTCTTGCACCGGGAGAATTTGCTGGAAACCTTGAGCGAATTTGGCGTTGAAGGGTTGTCTGACGCGGAAATTGACGACCTTAATCACGTGTGGCGTCGCCTGAGTCCCTGGCCTGATTCGGTCGAAGGGTTAACGATGCTGAAATCCAAATACATCATTGCGACGCAATCGAACGGCAACATCGCGCTCATGGTGAACATGGCGAAATTTGGCGGATTACCGTGGGACGTGATTTTAGGGGCCGAGGTCGTTGGTCATTATAAACCCGACCCGCGGGCCTACCAGAACGCTTGCGCGGCGCTGGATTTGCGCCCCGATCAGGTGGTTATGAGCGCTGCGCACAATGGCGACTTACAGGCGGCGGCGCGGCAGGGATTGCGGACCGCCTTCGTGCCACGCCCAAACGAACATGGGCCGGGTCAAACCACCGATTTGGCAGCAGAAGATGATTATACCTTCGTCGCTGACAATTTCGTGGATTTGGCCAGACAGGTCGGCGTTTAAGCGACGGGGTCGGGGTAACGGTTCCGAATCGCGTTGATGGAGTCGATGTTGGCGAGAACGCCATCGACCAGACGGGGTTCGAAATGACGACCGCTTTCTTGTTTTATATGCGCGATGATATCTTCAAGTTTCCAGGGTTGTTTGTAGCAACGTTCGCTGCCCAGGGCGTCGAAAACATCCGTGATGGCGACGATGCGGCCATAAACGTGAATGTCCTCCCCGCTTTTTTGATATGGGTATCCTTCACCACTCCATTTCTCGTGATGGTCGCGCGCGATAACAGCGCCGGCGCTGAGGATATCTCGTTGCGAGGATTTGAGCATGTCGAATCCAAGAAGCGAATGCGCCTTCATGATTTCGAATTCTTCCGGCGTGTGTTTTCCGGGCTTGTTTAAAATGGCGTCCGGGATGCCGATCTTGCCAATATCGTGCATGGGGGCGGCGTTTTTAATGATTTCGGCTTCGGTTCCGTCGAGCCCGATATGCAATGCGAGAAGTTTGCTGATTTCCGCGACCCTTTTAACGTGGTTGCCGGTTTCCTTGGATCGCGTTTCCACGGCGTCGCCTAGCATGTAGACAATTTCCTGTTGGGTTTCCTCAACATCCTGGTGGAGTTCCGTATTTTCAAACGCGATAGAGATATTTCGAGCGAAAACTTCCAGTAACGCACGATCCAATTCACCGAGCTGTTTTAGACCATTCATGTAAACAAGATTTTCCATGCCCCTGCGACTTTTGAAATAACCGGTGAATTTGTCATCATGATACAGGTTGGCGTTTTGCTTGATCGCCGATTCAATTTCCCCCAGCGCGGCTTTATCCAGAACATCGACAGCGTCACGCCCGACAAAGTCTGCATACGCCCCGGTTCCGGCCATGATTTTTAATTGGTTGTTTTGGTGACAGGCCGTGAGCCCGTCCGATTTTAAATAAGCGGCGTTGTTCTCGACATGTAGTAGCGATGTTATTTGTTCCAGGATTGCTTGGGCGAAGTCCGGCATTGACTCCAATTCGAACAGGTTCTTGGAGGCGACGATGACGTGTTCGAGGCCCCGTTTGTTGTTTTCCAATGCGATGATGTCGCGGTACGCGCGAAGCGATGCGTACATCAACGTGAACAGTTTTTGCACGGTAAGTTCGGTTTTTTCCTTATAGTCGTTGATGTCGTATTTGGTGATAACCTCGCGCTCGGGCGCCTGGCCGGGTTGCCCGGTTCGCAAGACGATTCGAATCGACTGGTTGTCCGCGTCGTTCCGTACATATCGGGCGACATCGAGGCCTGCGTGGTCAGTTTCCATCACGACATCCAGCAGCATCAACGCCGCGTCGGGATGCTCGTGGATAATCGCTTGGGCTTCCTTGCCGGAATACGCGCTGACGAATTCAAGCCGCTTGCCGTCGAAAAGGCACCCGTTGAGCGCCAGCTTGGTGACATCGTGAATGGAGGCTTCGTCATCGACAATGATGATTTTCCATGACTCGTCAGTGGTGACCGACACGTCGGATGACTCTTCGGCAAACGCCATTTCGTCGTTGTTAGAAGATTCGCTCATGTTGTTCCTCCATTTACCAGGGGAAGGGTTATTGTGAATTCCGCGCCCTGACCTGGCTCGCTTCGGCAGGTAACGGACCCGCTTAATGTCTGCGTGATCAGGTTGTAAAGAATATGCATGCCGAGGCCGCTACCACCCTGACCGCGTTTGGTGGTGAAGAACGGATCGAAGATTTTCTCAACCGTTTCCGCGTCCATACCCTTGCCGTCGTCGTTGTATTTCAAGACAGCACGGGTGTCTTCCTGCGCTGCGGTGATCGTGATCCGACCGGGTTCGCCAGGCGCATAGGCGTGGGTGAGGGAATTCATAACCAGATTAGTGATGACCTGTGAAATTGCGCCGGGGAAACTTTCAAAATTGATGGAGGTGTCGCCGCCGACGGTAACTTCATGCTGGCTTTGTTTCAGTTTGGGGGCGAGGCTGGTTAGGACTTCGTTGATGTAGTCCGTCAGGTTTATGCGCCGTTTTTCTTCGCTGGAATGATCCACGGCGACTTGCTTGAAGCTGCGTATTAAATTTGATGCGCGTTCCAGGTTGGCCAGGGTCATGCGTGTCGATTCGTCGGCGTTCTGCAGGAAATTTTCAAAATCACTTTTCGTCATTTTTCCGCTTTTAAAGCGTTCGAGCAGTTCTTCGGTTTGCTTGCGCAAATGCGACGCGGCGGTGACGCCAATCCCCACCGGCGTGTTGATTTCATGCGCGACGCCCGCGACCAGGCCACCCAGTGACGCCATTTTTTCTGACTGAACGAGTTCGTCTTGCGTGGACTTCAACAATTCGTGCGCTTCGCGCAATTCGGTTTCAGCCTTTTTGCGTTCCGTAATGTCGCGAATAATGCCTGTAAACAGTTTGCGTCGTCGGGTGTCCGCACGACTAAGCGATACCTCGATTGGGAAAACCGATCCGTCACGGTGCAACCCTTCCCCTTCGCGACGGTGTCCAGTGACGGATGGCGCCGGACCCATTAAATGCTCTCTGATGTATTCGTCTCGCTTCGACGTGTCGTTGCCGGGGATCATGATGCCGACATTTTGTCCTAGAACGTCCTTGGCCTTGTGGCCGAAAATTTTCTCTGCGGCGGTGTTGATGTCCAGAATTGTGCCCGCGAGATCCGTCGTGATGATTCCGTCGGCGGCTGACTCCACGATGCCGCGAATGCGGCGTTCGTTTTCCTGAAGCGTTTCGTGAATTTCCTTGCGTTCAGTGATCTCCAGGCGAAGTTCGGCGGTTTGTTCCGTGACCAACTTCTGCAAATTCGCCTGGGTTTCTTCGAGTTCGCGTTGCGCGGCTTCTCGCCCAGAAATGGTTTGTTGCAACTGCGCGGTGAATTGCTTTGCGGACCAGTTTCGGAACGCCAGGAATATTAGCAAGGACAGCGCCACGACCGCCGCGACGAGAAAGGCGACACGCGACGTGTTCCAGAATGGCGTCGGCGCGCCAAACCATTTTCTGTAGATTTCCTGGAATTCCTCCGTTTGCGCGAAACCGGCAAGGGCTTTGTTAAATTTGGTCAGGAGTACGCTATTCCCCTTCCGCACGGCCATCGCGCGTTTCACCTCGGCAAGCGCCGGTTCGACGATTCGAAGGCGGTTATCGACGCCTGCGTCGCGCGCCGCTTTCAAGGCGATGTTTTCCGGGTATGCGATCGCGTCCACCTGGCTTGAAATGAGG
>JABJJH010000468.1 GCA_018660965.1 Rhodospirillaceae bacterium
GATTTCCCCGAACCGGGCGATCTGGACACCTCGACCTACACGGTGACGACGTTGAAAGACGGCAAGATGGAAATGGACACCCGGCCGGTCGACTTCGTCCGCGTCCGGCCTGGCGAAAGCCTGATCGATGATGCGGCCTGATGGGGCAGGTTGACGGGTCGGGTTGACCGTTAAGGCGTTGGGGCCATCTTAAAGGTACATATAAGGATTTGCCGATGATCAAGAACAGCGCGATTGAAGCGGCGGCGTATGAAATCATGGCGCGCGCCGCGATAGAAATTCCGGAAGACTACAAGACCGGACTGCGTGGCATGCTCGACGGCGAAAAGGGAGAACTCAGCCATTTCGTCCTGGAAGCGATGCTCGACAATTACGATGCGGCGGAAGAAGACCGGCGCCCCATGTGCGCCGACACCGGCGTCCCGCGCTATTACGTCAAGGCGGGCAACGACGCGCACATCGAAGGCGGGTTTATCGGGTTGGAAACGGCGCTGCGCCGCGCCACCGCGCGCGCAACCCAGGACGTGCCCCTGCGCCCCAACCGGGTGCATCCGTTAAGCCGCCAGGACAACAACAACAATGTCGGCATCAACGCGCCGGAAATCGATTACGCCTTTGAACCCGACGCCGATTGGGTCGATATCACGACCGTGCATAAGGGCGGACTGTTCGGCAGTGACTACCGCATGTTGTTTCCCGGCGACGGGATCGACGGGATCAAGCGGTTCTTCCTCGATGTGATGTATGAATTCGGCCGGCGCGGTCTGGCCTGCCAACCCGCCATCGTCGGCATCGGTTTGGGCGGCAGCAAGGACGTGACAATGACCCTGGGCAAGCAGGCGGCCTGCCTGCGCGTGGTCGGCGACGCCAACCCGGACCCGCAAGTGGCGGCGCTGGAACGCGAATTGATGGACATGGGCAACGCCATCGGCATGGGGCCGATGGGCTATGTGGGCAATTCGATGGTCGTCGATTGCCATATCGAGGTGGGCTATACGCACACCGGCGGCATGCCCATGAGCGTGCACACCTTTTGCCTGTCGTCGCGCCGGGCGGTGGCGCGGCTGCACAAGGACGGGTCGGTGGAATACAGGACCGATCCGAAATGGTTCACCCCTTACATGCGACGGGAGAGTGTTGAATGGTCGATGGCGGAAGCAGCGTTAGCGGCGGGCTGAGGCAGGTTCGCCTCAAACTTCCCGCGACGCCGGAAGCTCTGGCGGACTTGCGGATTGGAGACATCGTTTATCTGGACGGCGTGATCTATACGGGCCGCGAGGGCATGTATCAGCGCTACCTTGGCGACAATGTCGACCCGCCGGTGCCCCTGGAATCGATCTCCAACGCCAATTTTCATTGCTCCCCGGCGGCGTCCGTCAACGCGGACGGCAGTTTTACGCTGGGCGCGGTGACGGCGACCGCCAGCTTCCGGTTCTCCAAATGGCTGGGCAAATGGTTTAAAAAGTCCGGCTGCAAGGTGCTGATCGGCAAGGGCGGCATGTCGTCCGAGGATTACCGCGAACAACTGGCGCCGAATGGGGCGGTGTATTTGACCACGGTTGGCTACGGCACTGGCGCGTTGCTGGGACGCGGGGTCAAGAACGTGCCCGTCGTGCATTGGCTGGACGAATTGGGCATCGCCCAGGCGATCTGGGTGTTGGAGGTTGAAAATTTCGGCCCCCTGATCGTGGAGAGCGATCTGGAGGGCAACAGCCTGTTCGAACAGCAAAACGCCCTGGTCAACGCCAATGTCGAAAAGATGTACGCGGGCCTGAAAGCGCCCGCGCTCGCCCGCTATGGGGAGACCACCAATCGCAAGGACGAGGTGGTGTAGGCTGGGGCTTAGGAGGCCCGGATATGTCCAACGAACCGAAAAGCATCAGTATCGAATACTGCGCGGTTTGAAACTATCTGCCGCGCGCCCTCCGTGCGAGGGACCTTCTGGGAGAAAAGACCGCGACCGAGGTCGAACTGATCAAGGGTGGCGGTGGAATTTTTGACATCCGCATCGACGGTGAACTCGTCTTCTCCAAAAATCGCGAAGGCCGCTATCCCAGCGACGACGACGTGCGGGGCTTGGTGGGGTGAGGGGGTCAAATATCCGGTGTCAGAGCTAGCGTTATTTTAGAACGATTTTGGCCATATCGAGGGCTTCCGCATTGTTAACGGCCCCAATTGGGTTCGTAAGATCATCGAGAAGCTCTGTTTTCGCTTCATCTATCTGTAGCGTTCGCGCGCACCGTTCAATGATGTCGACGGTATGCGCGGGAACATGGACTGTCACTGCCGTCCAGTCCGATTGTTTCCTTTTTTCCCTGGCGTTCTTTTTGGAGGGAGGTGTTTCGGCGGGTGATAGTGGCTTTATGATATCGGTGGTTCGATTTCCATAGGCCCCCCCCCGAATGGTGTCACTGTATTGCATGTCTTCCACCATGATGTGGTGGGTTAACCAACGCTCCAAAAACCGGAGTAATTTTTTGTAGGAAAGCTTTTCCGGGCAATTCTTATGTATATGGCGAATGGCGTACACCAACCGCATAAATCCAAGGTGTTTTCGCCGATGCGCCGCAAGGCTGGAAAAGCCATATTCCGACAAAATATGTTCTTCCCGCTGAAAATGCTCCATCGCATATTTTTGCAGCCGTGAAATTAGAGAGCCTATGACGTTTGTTTCATTGCTCTCCTCCATTGCCTGGCGGAGTTCGTTGATGGTGGCGAACAATTCTTGGTGATCGTAATCGAGAATCTTTACGCCAACAGTATATTTAGAACTCCACTTGAATTTGTTGTCAGTCAATTCGGGCCTCGGGTTTCCTTAGACTTTCTCTCACCGTCCATCATAACACCTAATCGGTGTTATGTGGGACAGTCCCACATAAAATTATGATTTAATTAAGCGGGAAACAGGGTGAAGAAAAATTTTCCCAGCGACGTAATCGTTAAAATTTTGCGATACCGGTAAGCATTCAGGCTGCCCGTCATGTTTTCGAAGTGATTTTCGAGGTCCTCGGCATGGATGGCGGATCGGACACCCGCATCCCGGCTTATCGACCAAAACGCCAATGCCGCTATCCCAGCGACGACGACGTGCGGGGCCTGGTGGGGTGAGGGGGCGTTGGAACGGCGAACATCAGGGATTTTACGCGCCTATCCGGTTCAGACAGGCGCCCCCCTACATATAGCGTAAACGACACGCCATACCGACCCCGCCCAATCGTCCGGTTATGACCCCGTTTCAGCCCGGCGTTTATTGAGCTTTATCGCCGTGAAAATGACGGTTTGGGAAAGCTTATCCGTAGTTGGCCAAATAGCCCTGGATCAGTGTCGTCGTCGACATTAAGAGATAGACAATCAAGAAGAGGAACAATGATATGAGCGCTTCGAACATCAGCCGCTACCCCGTGCCGGACATCAGCGACCTGCCCGAGGACATCAAGGAGAAGGTCCTCGCGGTCCAGGAGAAGGCGGGCTTTGTGCCCAACGTCTTCCTGGTCCTGGCCCATCGCCCCGACGAATTTCGCGCCTTCTTCGCCTATCACGACGCGTTGATGGAAAAGGAAAGCGGCCTGACCAAGGCCGAGATGGAGATGATCATCGTCGCCACCTCCAACGATAATGGCTGCCAGTACTGCGTGGTGGCCCACGGCGCCATCCTGCGCATCCGGGCCAAGAATTCTCTGATCGCCGACCAGGTGGCGGTGAACTACCGTAAGGCGGACATCACGCCGAAACAGATGGCCATGCTGGATTTCGCCATGAAGGTGTCAAACGACGCCAAATCGATCTGTGACGTGGATTTCGAAACCTTGCGCAGCCACAGATTCACCGACGAAGACATCTGGGATATCGCCGGCATAACCGCCTTCTTCGGTCTCAGCAACCGCATGGCGAACTTCACCTCAATGCGGCCCAATGATGAATTCTATGCCATGGGGCGTGCGCTGGATTGAGCCCAATTCGGGGCATCGATATTTCAGATGTCTTCGTCGGGGTAGCTGACACGTGGGAGCGTCGCGAAATTGCCGCAACACGACGTGAATGTCCCTTCCTGGCCAATTACTGCTGTAATAAGGATGTGTGTGGCAACCCTATATGTAGTGCTTGTCTGCATTAACCGGACACCCGTGGATCAAGTCCGAATAAGGCGCTTTGAGCGCATGAAAATTGTCTCGCCGCGCTCGTATTTCGGAATCATTTAACCGCACTGACAGCTACCCGTGCAGCGCCGATTTTTTCAACATCACGTGGACGCCCTTGTGGACGTTCACGGTCTGGCTGATGCGTAGGTCGGCGGCGAGGCTGCAGAGCATGTAGGCGTCTTCCTTCGACAGGTTCGCCTTTTCCTGTATCAGGACGATCATTTCCCGCAACGCCTGTTTGGCGGCGTTGTCGAGCACCGGATCGATGCCGCTGGTGATGTAATGTTCCGGGGTTTCGGCGCGCGGCATGGTCGGGGCGGCGTTGCGATGCAGGGTGATTTCGAAGGTCCCGCTCAGGCTGGTTTCAATCGCGGTGCCGTTGACTTCGCCGTCGCCCTGAACCGCATGGCCGTCACCGGCGGAAAACAGCCCGCCATCGACGAAAACCGGCAGGAACAAGGTCGTCCCGACGCCCAGTTCCTTGTTGTCCAGATTGCCGCCATGGGCGCGCGGAATGACGGAGGATATTTCCCCCCATTCGGGCGGCGGCGCGACGCCCATGACGCCAAAGAACGGCGCCAGCGGCAGATCAACGCCCCAGGGCAGTTTGGCGACCATATTATTCTTGTCGAGCTTGATGTGGGTCAGGCGGGTTTCGAGGAAGTCTTCCGGCAAGGTCCCCGCCAAAGCGCGTATTCGGTTCCAGCCCCAGTTCTGGCGCAGTTGTAAATCCTGAATATGAACTTCCAGCATGTCGCCGGCGCGCGCGCCCTTGACCGCGACGGGGCCGGTCATGATGTGCCCGGACGGGCCGCGCGGCACCTTGGCGTGGATGACGGGGTGTTCGGGCAGAATTTCGAACCCGTCGGCTTCATCCGGCATGATGTCCGCGCCGCCGGACACCGCATGCAAGGTGACCGTATCGCCCGAATTGATTTCGACAACGGGGGGTATGGCGGCGTTGAATACGCCCCAATGCACGGTTTCGGGAGACGGAAAAACTTCGTGATGTGCGCTCATGTGATGATCTCCCAGGCTTTTAAGACGGTTTTCTTTTAAGACGGTTTGGTTCCGGTGATGCGGTTCAACGTGCCGGACACAAACTCATGCACGGCGACATCGACGAATCCGGCGCGTTCGAAATAGCCCCGGCAATCGGCGTCCGTATGGGCCAGTCCCGTGCTGGCGTTGATCGCTTGCGCCAGCCCCCACAGCGCCGGGCCGATGGGGCCGTCGCGCGTGTCGTTCAGGGTTTCCCCGATCAAATGCATTTCGCCGCCGGGCAGCAGGGCGTCGAAGGCGCGTTTCACCACGTCGGCGATGATGTCGCGGTTATAGATTGGCAAATTGCTGGCCATGATCGCGACATCGCAATCGGTGGGCAGCGCGTCCTTGGTGAAGTCGCCGCCGAGGGCTTCGACCCGGTCCGAAACGCCGTTTTCCGCAATAAATTCGCGCGCGACGACGGCGACCGACGGCAGATCGAACACGACGGCCTTGATATGGGGGTGTGTTTTGGCCGCGTTGATGGAGTACGCGCCGGAACCGCCGCCAAGGTCGAGAATTTTCGTGCGCGTCGAAAGATCGACCTGGCGCACGAAGCGACGGCCCGCGCCCATGCCGATGCTGTAGGTGCCTTCGTGCATCTCCCGCGCGGCGTCCACCGTCAAATTGTCGTATTCGCCAAGAATGGTGACATCCTTGTTGCGCAGGTGGTCGCTTAATGTTCCAAAATTTTCCCACATCGGTTTAGTGAACAACATCCAGGGACCGGCGTAGCTTCGTTCGCCCTCGACGAGAAAACGCTCCACGTCGTCGGCGTTGACATAGCGGCCATCGACGCGCGTCAACAAGCCCATCGCCATGGCGACAGTCGCCAGCCGTTCGGCGTTCAACGGGGTGATGTCCAGCGCCGCCGCCACTTCATCATCGGTTCCCGCGCCCTTGGATATCGCCGTGAACAGGCCCAGTTCGACCCCGGCCATCAGCGCCGCCGATTCCCAATAACCCATGGCGATGGTTTGCAGACGGACGGTGTCCACTCGTTTATGGGGCCGTTTTTCGGTTCGTTTTTCGGGGCTCATGCCGGTTTGGTTCCTGTAATGCGGCTCAATGTTCCGGCGACGAATTCATGCACGCCGATATCGGTGAAGCCCGCCTGTTCGAAATAGCCGATGCAGTCTGCTTCGGTGTGGGCCAACCCCGTGCTGCCGTTCATCGCTTCGGCCATGCCCCACAACGCCGGGCCAATGGGGCCGCTGCGGTCGTCTTCCAGAGTCTCCCCGATCAGATGCATTTCCCCGCCCGGCAATAAGGCGTCGAAGGCGCGTTGGATGACCTGGGCGATGATCGGGCGGCTATAGAGTGGCAGATTGCTGGCCATGATGGCGACGTCGCAATCGGTGGGCAAATCGTCCTTGGTGAAATCGCCGCCGACCGCTTCCACCTGGCCGCCGACGTCGTGTTCGGCGATGTATTCGCGCGCCACCACCGCCACGGGCGGCAGGTCGAACACCACGGCCTTGATGTGGGGGTGTGTTTTGGCCGCGTTGATGGAGTAGGCGCCGGAACCGCCGCCGAGGTCGAGAATTTTTGTCCGCTCTGATAGGTCGACGTGGCGGACGAAGCGCCGCGCCGCGCCCATGCCGATACTGCTGGTCGCCTGATGCATGCGCCGCGCGGCCTCCACGGTCAGACCTTCGTACTGGCCCAGCACGGCTTCGTCCTTGTTGCGCAGATAGTCGCTCAGTTTTCCGAACTTGTCCCAGCGCGGTTTGGTGAACAACATCCACGGTCCGGCGTAACCGGGTTTGTCCTCGACCAGAAAGCGGTCCACGTCGTCGGCGTTCTGGTAACGGCCCGCCGCCTTTGACACCAGATTCATCGCCATGCAGACGGTGACGAGTCGTTCGGCGTTGAGCGTCGTGATATCGAGCGCCGCCGCCACTTCGTCGTCGGTGCCCGCGCCCTTGGAAATCGCGGTGAACAGGCCCAGTTCGATCCCCGCCATCAGGGCGGCGGATTCCCAGAACCCCATGGCGATGTTCTGAAGGCGGACAGTGTCCAGTCGTTTTGCGTCGCTCATGCGGCGTCTCCTGTTGTGCTAGTGGCGCAACCGAAACGGATGGTTCCCATCCGTTTCGATCAGTTGCCCCACAAGATCAATATGTTAGTGGTCTGATTCACGAAATGCTTGGGAACCAAGCGTTTCGATCAGAACACTAGGTGGATCGAAGGCTGTGATGTCGGGAAGCGCGTCGTCGAACCGTTCGACGTCGACCAGGGCGGTGTGAGACACCGGCCCCTGACCAAGCTTCGACGTGCCGTGGTCGGGCGTCAGCATGTTCGGGTTGCCGTGTTTGTCCAGCGCGCCGACTTGTCCCGGTTCGCGTGGGTCGTACCAGGCGCCGGTGGCGAGCCGGATGACTCCGGGCCGCACATCGTCGGTGACGACCGCGCCCGCCAGCGTGGCGCCGCGATCATTAAATATGCGCACGACATCGCCGTCGGAAATGTCGCGCGCCGCGGCGTCGACGGGGTTCAGCGCAACCGGTTCGCGGCCCTGTATTTTCGACTCGCGGCTGACTTTGCCCGAGTCCATCTGCGCGTGCAGCCGGGTTCGCGGTTGGTTCGACATCAGGTGGAGCGGAAACTGCGCCGCCTTGGCGCCGCCCAGCCATTCCGACGGTTCCATCCAGGTTGGGTGTCCGGGGCAATCGTCATACCCGAAACCGTCGATCTTCTCGGAAAATATTTCAATCTTCCCAGACGGCGTGCGCAGCGGGTTGGCGTCCGGGTCCGCCCGGAATTCAGAGAACAGCA
>JABJJH010000443.1 GCA_018660965.1 Rhodospirillaceae bacterium
CGGCTGGTCGCTGAAGGCGCGGCCATTGATGAAAAGGCGGTTAAAACCTAGTGGTCTGATCGAAACGCTTGGTTCCCAAGCATTTCGTGAATCAGACCACCAACGCATTAATTTTGTGGGGCAACTGATCGAAACGGATGGGAACCATCCGTTTCGGTTGCGCCACTAGAACTTAATAAATTCGGGATGTTGGCATGAAAGGCATTGTGGTGTGTCCGCAACCGCGCGCGGCGGATGTGGGTGTAGAGATACTCGAAACGGGCGGCAACGCCTTCGACGCCGCCGTGGCTGTCGCATTCGCCCAGATGGTCGTTGACCCGTTCATGTGCGGCCTGGGCGGTATGGGAACGTTTCAATTTTACAACGCGACGACCGGTGAAAACGGCATGATCGACTTTCACGCCCGCGCCGGGTCCAAGGTAACGGCGGATATGTGGGCGGCGGACAGCCGGGGGCGAACGGAGGTGTCCGGATATTCGTTGTTCGACGATTTTCGCAGCGAGCTTGGCTACACGTCCATTTTGACGCCCGGAACGGTCGCTGGTTTCGCGGAGGTCCATCGCCGTTTATGCATCAAGCCGTGGGGCGATTTGTTGGCCCCTGCCGCCCGCATGGCGCATGACGGCGTGCGGACAACCAGTTACGTGCATGACTTTCTGACGCGCGAAATGATGGCGGGCATCCCCGGCGGCCTGCAACGGGTTTCAGTGACGGAGGCCTGCAAGGCGATCCATTTGCATCCCGAGGGTCGAATCTACGAGGTCGGGGAATTGCACCGAAACCCCGACATGTCCCGGACGTTTGAACGCATCGCCGAGGGCGGCGCGGAGAGCTTTTACCGGGGTGAACTGGCGGACCAAATTGTCGCCGACCTCGACGCGAACGGGTCTTACGTGACGGCGAATGACATGGCGAATTACGCCGTTAAATCCTCAGCGCCCGTGAAGGGTCGGTATCGCGGCATGGAGGTGACGTCGAACCCGCCGCCGGGCAGCGGCGTGACCTTGATCCAGATGCTCCAGATTCTGGATCATTTCGACTTGGGATCGTTGGGGCATGGATCGGCGGCGCATATCGATCTGGTCGCCCGCGCCATGTCGGCGGCGCACAGGGACCGCAACGAATTCCTCGCCGACCCGGATTTCGCCGATGTCCCCGTGGACATGATGTTGTCGCAAGACCGCGCGGCGATGTGGGCGGAACGAATTCGCACCGGGGAATTTTTGGGCGATGGCAAGCACGGGCCGGATTCCAGCACGACCCATGTGTGTGTTTACGATGAAGCGGGCAACGCGGCGTCGTGCACCCATACGCTGGGGACGGGGTCGGGCGTGGTTACGCCGGGGCTCGGGTTCGTCTATAACAATTCGATGAAGCTGTTCGATCCGATACCGGGCAGCAGCAATTCGATAGAAGCTGGCAAGGCGCGCACGACGGGCATGGTTCCCACGATGGTGCACAAGGACGGCGCGCCATGGCTGGTGGTGGGGGCGCCGGGCGGCAGCGTTATTATTAGCGCTGTGCTGCAGGCGATCCTCAACATCGTCGATTTCGGCATGTCGCCGGTCGAAGCCGTGACTGTCCCGCGCTTGCATTGCGAAGGTGCGGCGATCCATTTGGAAGCGCGCACGCCGGACAAGGTGTGCCGCGCGCTTCGTGATATGGGTCATGCGGTCACTCAAAGCGCGATTAGTTTTGATCCGGTGATGTCGCGCGCCCATGTGGTGATGCGCGATGGCGACGGCTGGCGTGGCGGGGCCGACCCGCGCGGCGGCGGCGGGGTTGCGATTGCAGAGTAACTGGCTTGTGCGCCGCTCCGCGCGCTTGCTATCCTCGCGCGACGCAATTGGAATTAGAGGGGGCAAGATCATGGCGGACTATACGCTGGTGGTGCAATTGGAGGTTCCGGAAGAACACGATTCGGAGTTTAACCGGCTTTATGACGGCGAGCACGTGCCCAATTTGTTGAGCGTGCCGGGCGTTTCCAACGGTCAGCGCTACAAACTGGAGCAAGACGGCAACGACATGCTGCGCTATCTTGCCACCTACGATCTGGAATCGCCGGATATTCCCGGTTCCCCGGAATGGGAAGCGAAAGCAACGACGCCTGGTTGGATGGGCGTTCGCCAGCACATTTCCGCGCGCCGGCGCGGCGTCTTCAAGAAGATGTAACGCGGCTTAAGTTCGATGCAATTTCAGACAAAACCGCTTGGGGACAGTTTTGGGTTGGAAGTCCTCGATAATGATCTTGCCGGGATCGACCGCGCAGGGTTCGAGGCTGTGCGCGATCTTTGGCGGCGCGACCCCTTGGTGCTGTTTCGCCGTCAAAGCCTGACCGACCGGGAGTTGATCGAGTTCAGCCGCAACTTTGGGGAACTGGATATCATTATCGGCGGCCACGCCACCAATGAGTTCAACCCAGAACTTCTGTATGTCTCCAACCTGGTTCGCGAAGACGGCGTCGTCGTTGGTGGGCTCGGCAGCAATGAACTGGTCTGGCATACGGATCAGATCTACCGCGACCGCCCCGCCAGTGGCTGTATATTTTATGGCGTTGAAATGCCGGACGGCGCCGGGCGCACGTCGTGGTGCAACACGGCCCTGGCTTACGATACATTACCCGAGGATTTGCGCGCGCGAGTCGAGGGGCGGCGCGCCGTTTGCCGGTATGGCGCGCCAAAGCCGCTATCGACCTTCATGATGGGGAACGAGGCGAAGACGTTCCGGCGTGATGCTAAATCCGATGCGGAAATTCGTGAAATCGAAGCGCGCACACCCGCGGTTACGCACAATATGGTGTTGGAGAACACCTCCAACGGGCAACGCGCGCTCTACCTGTCGCCCAATAATACCGAAGCAATCGAAGGTTTAAGCGAAGCGGAGGGCCGCGCGTTGATCGACGCGTTACTGGCGCATACGCTGCGGGACGAATTCATTTACACGCACGAATGGCGCAACGGCGATGTCATGTTATGGGATAACGCGCGGTTGATGCATCGTCGCGATGAATTCGACGCCCGCCTGCCGCGCCTGGCGAAACGCACGACCATCTATATGGAACCAGAATACTTCGCGGCGCCCGCCTAGCAGTTTTTGGGCAGAACAATGGGTTGGCCGTGCGGCGTTGTATGGGCCGCCCGGTCCCAGGCGTCCTTGCGGCGCGCCAGATCGTCCGCGCTGACCAAATTTTTTGACGCTGCCAATCCTTCCAACGCTTTCAGCCAGTGCAGGTAGTAGGTGTCGCCAAGATCCGGATCGCCGTCGGCTTGCGCGGTCGTAATTTCCGCGCCCAGCCGTTCGGCCCATTCAGGCCAGGTAAAATGCCCCTGTTCGTGCAGGGTCAGGGTCATGGCGAAGGCTTGCGCCTCCCAGGGTTCGCGGAACACCGGGCCGTCTTCGTCGCGCGGCAGGGACGGCAGTTCCGCCACGGTTGGCGTGTTCGCGTTCATGTCAGCCCGCATCCAGATAATCGTCCCACATGTCCAGATAGACCTTATCGGACTCCGCCGCGTCGGGGCCCCAGAGTTCGCGGGCGGTGAAGCAAACGCTGTAGAGATGTTGCGGCGACTCGCCTTTGAATTCGGCGTGGGTGTCGGGGAAGATGAAGACGCCGTGATCGCGGTCGATGACGCCACATCGTCCCCGCGCGTAACGCGGCGTTCTTGTGTGCCCCGTGGGGTGGATGTTGCGAACCAGGATTGCGTCGCCAACCTTGAATTTTGGGCCGACCGCTTCGTCCACACGGGCGGACCGCGTAGCGCGCAGGCGGGCGAAGACTTCTTCGGTCGGCAAGGGGTCGCGTGGTTCTCCCGCCGCCGTCCGGGACTCCAGCTCTTCCGTTGTGACCATGTCGCGTTCGACCAGGATGTTTTCCATCCGGTACAGCCACCGCTGATAATAGTTTGATTGCAGATAAACCACCGGCGCCAAGCGTTCCATGCAGGCGCGGCCCGCATCGATATTCCATTGTCCCCAGGCGCCCAAGGCGCTGTTCATGGCGTAGAGGCGGCCTTCCCATTCGGCGTGAAACACCGGTTCATCGCGTTCGATGGGAATGGGGCCGAAGCCGTCCATGCCGCCCATGTCGTGGATGCCGTCCATCAG
>JABJJH010000384.1 GCA_018660965.1 Rhodospirillaceae bacterium
CGGGACCGCATGCGTGCGGTGCGCACGAAAATGACCATTCCCCCCGTGATGGCTGATGTCGGCGCGATGCTGGACTTCATCGACAGTCAGGATGACGCTGCGCCGGGTCCGGTCGGCGTCCACGGCTATTGCATGAGCGGCCCCTACGCGTTGGCCGCCGCGGCGCGCTACCCGGACCGCATCACCGCCGCCGCATCGTTCTACGGCACGTGGCTTGTCAGCGATGCGGAAGAAAGCCCGCATTTGTCGCTGGGAACAGCGAAAGGCGAATTGTATATCGGCTGCGCGGAACATGATGATCTGGCGCCCTTGCCGATGGTTGAGGAATTGAAAGGTTTGTTCGAAAAATCGGGCAATCCGGGCGAGCTGGAAATGTATCCCAAGGTTCATCACGGGTTCGCCTTTCCGCAACGCTGGTGTTACGACCAACCGGCGGCGGAACGCCATTGGGAACGGCTCTTCGCGCTCTACGAACGGCGGCTCAAGGCGCGCTGACGTTCACCGCGGACGGTTCACGGTGAAAGGCCGTAAGGCTGCGGCGCGACGAGCGCTTGCTCGGTCCCGGCCCACGATTGCGGCGGCGGCGGAATGCGGATTTGTCCGGATCGTAGAAAATCGCCAAAGACGGTTTGGATTTCAGGCAGGACCGTGTCATCGATCAGAATATGAGTGTAGTCGTCCGATAGCCGAAGGGCGTCGATCATATCCTGGCGAAAGGTCTCCCAATCGTGTCCGCCGTCGATATGAATCAGATCGGGCTTTGGGTCCGGGTTTTGCGACGCCAGTAACGGGAGAATGTCGCGCGAGTTCCCTTTCATCAACCGAAAGCGATGCCCGAACGCGTCGCCAAGGTATTTCGCGCAAGGGGTGGTATAGGTATGGCGGCAATTATCGACGCCCAAATAAATCAATCGCGGAAACATTGTCAGGGCCAACAGGGCGGCGTGCCCCGCGTTAAAACCGATTTCCATAAGCGTGGCGGCGCCGCGCAGCGCATGAATGAAATTGCTCTGTTTATGCAAACGGGTTTTGTCGGGGAGCGCATCGAGCGAATACGTAGTTTCATGGTGGTAAAATAGATTGCCTTCGGCCTGGAAGGTTTTGCCGGTTGACCCCGACGTCGTGTCGACAATTGAATTGAGATTGATGAGGTGGCGGCGGAAAGTCGCCGACGCTTCATCGTTTGCGCTGCCTTCAACCATGCCCAGCAGCATTTTCGATAAAACCGACGCGTCGGGTTTGACGGACGCCGCCGTTTGCAGTCGACGCCACAGGCGCAATCGTCGGGCGTCGAAGTTATCCGAGCAGAACCGCGCGACATGTTCCTGATCATGGCTGGGGCAGAGGTCGATAGGTCCAACATCATGGCAGAACGGCGCCTGGTCCCCGGACATGCTTATAAAAATATCATCGCCAGGCCCGATCTCCCGAAGGTCCTTCAACCTTAAAAGATCGAGGAGTTCGAAACAGCGGCGCACCTGCGCCTTGGTGAAGGCGTAGACGCAGTTGAGTACGTCCACCTCTCGATTGATCCTGTGAACACCGCTGAACAGATTGATTTTGTCGGGGTCAACGCGAAGAAGTTGGCCCCACACGCCATGGGGTCTGGAAGGATCGGTGACGAGTTCGCCCACCAGTCGGTCGATTTGCGCCGGGGTCAGAAAAACGTCGTCATCGATGCTGACAAAAAAATCGCCGGGGCAGTTTCGTGCGATGTGGTATCGGTTGACCGGGCCCCAGGCGACGTCCTGTTGGATAATTTCAACGCGATCATCCGCGCTCTTCAGAAAGTCCCGGATGTCGATTTTCGGCTGGTTGTTGCTGACGATAACGCGACGGCAGGAGTCCGCTTTCAGTAGCGTATCCACGATGCGTTGCAGGTTCCGCGGTCGTGCGAAGCTCAACAGAATGAATGTCACGAACGGGGCGCGATGGCTTGCTTGCGTCATTCGGACTCACCACCCGTCAGCCGCCCGGTTTGCGCGCCATCATCACGCGCGTCATGCCGGGAATCAGGTCATCCGTCGTTATATCGATAAATCCGGCCTCACTAAACACACTGGACAGCCAACCCGGCGTGACGGACCGCGCGTCCGGGGTGAACGTCATATGTTGCAATTGCCATAGCGCGGTCAGCGGCGGTCCGGTGCGGTCGTCATCGACGATGAAGTCGTGCACGATATAGCGCCCACCCGGGTTTAAGGCGTCGAAGGCGCGCTGCACGAGCGCGGGAATGGCGTCGCCGGGAACGCCGCTGAGCAGATATGACATCAACACGATATTCCGCTCAAACGGCCAGTCGCCGTGCAAGGCGTCGCCGGGCGCGAATTCGATCCGGTCGGACAGGCCCGCGGTCGCCACGTATTTTTCGCCAAGCGCCGCCACGTTGGGGAAGTCGACGATTGTCGCCGTCAAATCCGGGGCGGCCTGACATAGCGTAATGGCGAAGGCCCCGGTGCCGCCGGCGACGTCGAGCATGGTTTGCGCGCCGTCCAGATCGAGCATGCGCGCAAGACCGCGCGCCGGGCCCAGCGATCCGGCGTGTTGCGAGTCGCTGTACAGTTTTGCTTGCGCCGGGTCGGCCATCCATTTCGAGTAGGAGTCGATGGCGTCGGGCGCGGTGTCGCCGGTCATGACCGCGTCCAGATCGGCCATGAACGGAAACATCTGGCGGTCGATCTGGTAGCGCAGGTAATCGCCGAAATCGTATTTGGCGCCCTTGGCCAGAAAACTCGCCGCGCCGGGGGAATTCTCGAAACCGTCGTCCGCCCGGGTCAGCAAGCCCAGACTGAGCAGTACGGTCACCAGCGTCGTGATGCGGTTTTCGGGAACCGATGTCTTGGCCGCGATGGCGGCGGCGGGCAGCGGGCCTTCGGAAAGCAGCGTGAATATGTCGATGTGAAGCGCAGCGAACAGGGCTTTCGAAGCGATATATCCAAATGCGATATTGGAAATTTCCTCCGCTTCGCGGACGGGTTCCATGGGGTTCCCCTTTTCGGGTGATGTGGGTGAGTGTTGACGGCGCGCCGAACCTAACCGGAAACAGCGCGGTTCGCAAACGAGCCGGTTCGCGCCCTACACCTGCAAAAAATTCCGGTCCGTTCCCGCCAGCACAGCCGCGGTTAGGGGGCCGCCATACACAGCGCCGGTGTCGACGTTGATCCGGTTCGCCTTGTTTTCGACTTTTCGCGATGGCGTGTGCCCATGCACGATGACGTATTCATGGGGGTCGGCGCATTTCAAAAACGGTTCGCGAATCCACATCAAATCCACCGGGTCCTGATCCGCCAGCGCCACGCCCGGCGCGACGCCCGCATGCGCGAAGGCGTAATCGCCTTCCACATGGTGGTAATCCAGCGAATCCAGAAAGGCGATGTGGGCGGCGGGCGCCGCTTCGGCGAAGTCGGTCTGTAGCGCTTTCAGTTCCGAATATTCGGGCCATTTCGTATCCACCACAACGCCGTAACTGATCAGCGTTTCGCCGCCGCCATTGGCGATCCAGCCGCCGCCTACTTCGAGGTCGCCTCCGAAAAAGCGCTGCATATAGTCTTCGTGATTGCCTTTCAGATGGATGGTTTCCAGCCCCGGCAGCGGCGCGTTCAGTAAATGGTCGATGACCTCACGGGAATCCGGACCCCGGTCGACGTAGTCGCCGACATAGACCAGTACGAAGCGCGATTCGGGCGCGGCATCCCGGTCTTCGAGGATGGCTTGCTGCAGTAATTTCAACCGTTCCAAACATCCATGAATGTCGCCGATGGCGTAAACGCGCGTACCCGGCGGCGGCGCGGATGTGTCTTGTTTGCGCGATGGCCACCACATGCGGTTAACCCTCCGTCTCGTCAGGCGGTTCGCTGAAGGATCGCCATTCCGCCAGACCGCCCCGATTGTCGACATAGTTGGTCAGGGCGGATACGGCGCGCCGGTCATAGGCGGCGCCGGCTTCGTTGAACAATATCTGAATGGCCCTGTCGAACTCCATGCCGGGCCGGTAGGCGCGCGCGCTCACCATGCCGACGAAGGTGTTGGCGACCGCGACGACCCGCGCCGTGGCCAGGATGTCGTCGCCGCTGAGCCCGCGCGGGCCGCCGCTGCCGTCGAAATGTTCCTGTAACTGGCGCAGGGTTTCCGCGACCGGGCCGTCGAATTCGATTTCCGCGATCATGTCGGCGCTGTGCAGGGTGCTTTGGCGGATCGTTTCGATTTCCTCGTCCGTCAGGCCGCCGGTCTTGGTCAGGACGGATTCGGGGATGGCGATTTTGCCGAGGTTCATCAAATTGCCCGCGATCTCCA